>DASSMG010000232.1:0-6720 GCA_035688995.1 Actinomycetota bacterium | reverse complement strand
GACACGCTCGTCGGGGGTCCGGACGACGACCAGCTCCTCGGAGATCAGCTCGAGAACTCTGAAGGCACCGATTTCCTGAACGGCGGGGGCGGTAACGACCTTCTCGACGGCGGCGATGAGGCGTTCAGACGTGACGGGTCGCCTTCGATGGACTCCATCGCCGGTGGCACCGGCAACGACACGGTGGATTACCACACGCGCACTGTCGGCATAAACGTCACGCTCGACGGCGCGAACAACGACGGCGAACTCACGGATGTGAGCGAACAAGACAATGTCGCTACCGACGTCGAGAACGTCATCGGAGGCACGGGCAACGACTTCATGCAAGGAAGCCCGATCGATAACCGTTTCGAGGGCATGGAAGGTGACGATTTCTTCATCGGCGGTCTCGGCGGCGACGAATTCAGCGGCGGCGCGGGGGTTGACGCCGTGTCCTACGAGGACCGCACGCAAGCGGTGACGGTCACGGTCGATGGGTTCCCCGACGACGGCGAGACCTTCACCGTTGACGGACGTCCCACGACCGAAGGCGACAACGTCTTGACCGATATCGAGACGATCATCGGCGGATTGGGCCCGGACCATCTCGCGATCAAGTCCGCGATCCCCGCCACGCTGTTCGGCAGCGAGGGCAACGACATCCTCGAAGGAGGTTCCGGTCCCGACCAGCTGAGCGGTGAGGCCGGCGACGACACGATCTACGCCGCCGACGGCACCGCGGACAACGTCGATGGGGGAGAGGGCAAGGACACCGCGCAGGTCGACGAGGTCGACTCGGTCGCGGGCGTCGAATCCTTCTTCTAGTGCGAGAGGGGGGACTCGAACCCCCACGCCCGAAGGCACCAGCTCCTAAGGCTGGCGCGTCTGCCAATTCCGCCACTCTCGCGCGGCCCTGATGCTAAGGGGAGCCGCTCCGGCTGCCGACGTAATGTCAGATGGTGGCGGGCGCGACGGGACCTCGCGCACGGCTGCGGCGGCGGGCAGTTGTCGTTGGCGTGCTCTTATGCCTCGGGTGGACTACATCCGCGGCCGCCGTGCCGCGCTCTCCTAGGTTCGGCCTCGCCATCGACCCGGTGCCGGGCTACGACGGAGCCAGTCGCTGTGACCCGTCGCCCAAGCCCGGCGTCGTTGCGTTCCAGCATCTGATCCTCGCCGCCTATCCGGGGACCGGTGCCGGCAGCATCAGCCGGGCGTGCTCGGGTAGCGCCAGCAGCGAGCACAACGAGGGCCGCGCGTGGGACTGGGGCGTCAACGCGTCCGTGCCGGTACAGAAAGCCAAAGCGGAGGCGGTGATCGACTGGCTCGCGGCCCCCGATCGGTACGACAACCCCCATGCGATGGCCCGCCGCCTCGGGATCATGTATCTGATCTGGAACCGCCGGATCTGGTTCCCCTGGTCGGGATGGTCGGTTTACTGCAAGCAACGCGGCAACGTGTGCCGCGACCCGTCTTCCGGAGAGCCCCGCTCTCCGCATCGGGATCACGTCCATTTCAGTTTCACGTGGGCCGGCGCCCGCAAGCAGACCTCGTTCTGGCATCGCGATCGGTCGTTGGTGTCGGGGATCGATGAAGCCGCGGCGGGCTATTGGGTCCTCGGTCGTAACGGAGGCGTGTATCCGCAGGACGGTGCGTACTTCTACGGCTCGAGGGCCGACCACTTCGAATCCAAACCTTACGTAGCCATCGCTTCGACCCCGAGTGGTTACGGCTACTTCATCGTGCGATCGGACGGTGTGGTGCGCGCGTTCGGTGATGCCGACAAACGCGGGGATGCCCACGATGAGAGGACCCACATCGCCGACATCGAGACGACGCCCGACGGCCGTGGGTATTGGCTGGTGAGCGACAAGGGGCGGGTCTTCAACTACGGCCGAGCTCGGGATTACGGGAATGCGAGAGATCGTGACGTCGAGATAGTCGCGATGGCGTCGACGGATTCCGGCCGCGGCTACTGGTTGCTGACCGCGCGCGGCAAGGTGCTCGCGTTCGGCGATGCAAGCGGGTTCGGGGATCTCCAGGGCGACGACGAGGCCGTCGATCTGTACCCGACCCCGAGCGGCCGGGGGTACTGGATCGTCACCGAATCCGGCAAGGTCTCGGCGTTCGGTGATGCCCCGCAGCTGGGCGATGCGGCCCCCGCCACGAGCGAAGTGGGCCTATCCGCTACCGGTTCGGGGGGGGTACCGGATCGCCGACGAGCTCGGCCACGTCCGCAACTACGGAGATGCCCGCTAGATCTCTGTAGGTCCACCCGCAGTCCGTCCGCATCCTCTAGCTTCTCTATGTGAGCGAAGGCGGGAAGTGGCGGTTCCAGCGGTCCGATGGCACCTGGGTTCGATGGGATCCTGGAACCCAGTCGTGGGTGGGCGAGGATGTCGACGCCGACGTTCCCGAAACGACGTTCCCCGACGCTGCGGAGACGGCCTTCCCCGACGACATCGAGGCAGCCGGCGGGATCGATGCGGCGGATGAGATCGAGCCCCTCGACGAGCCCGGCGACTCGCTTGCCTCTTGGGACGACGATGAGGAAGCGGCCGACCCCCCGCAGTCGGCTCGCGATCGCATGTTCGAGTCCGCCCCTCGGCCCTCGATCGCGCCGGCCGTGTTGTTCGGGGCCATCGTGGGGATCGTCGCGGGCATCGTGCTTCTCATGGTTCTTCGATAGATACGGGAACGTCTCCGGAAGTGGCGGTGTAACAGACACGTACATCGCGCTAAGGAGGCTCCCATGCTGCATCGCGTCACGGTGGTTCTCGCAACCGGCTTGATCCTGGTCCTGTCGGCGGGGCTCGCCGAGGCCAAGATCGGCCCGTTGATGCGAGTCGACATCACGGGACCCGGTCTCACGGGTCCTCTCACGCTGACCAGCTCCCAGGGCGAGGAACTGATGGGACAGACCGATCTCCTCGGCGAGAACTACGACTTGAGCACGGTCCCTCCCGTCGGAAAGGCAAACCTGGGACCCGCCTATTTCGCCACCTTCCGGTTCCGCACTCTCAACGAACACACGGGGCGAGTGACGGATGGCGTTACCGCGATCGAGCAAACGATCTACCCGTACGCGAAGCGAGGGGCCACCGCGTTCGTTCCCGGCGGCCAGGTGATGGGTCACGATGGGTCCGGCGATTTCACCATTCCCGAACATTGGTCGGCGTCCCTCCCCGCGCTGCGGTCGAACGCAGAGTCGTACGGATTCCCCCCGGCCCCCGAAAAGAACGAGACCCGCACCTCGGAAGTGCCCCGGGAACCGCGTGGAAGCAGGTCCTGGTTGTGGGTCATGCTGCTGCCCGCCGGGGCCGGTGTCGCGTTCGGCTCGACGCTGGTTCGCCGCCGTCGGAACGGCGTCTAACGGACGGTCAGGGTGCCGTGCATCGTGGGGCGGTGCCCCTGGACTGCGCAGTAGTAGGTGTAGGTCCCGGGAGGGGCATCGAAGGACACGCGGGTGGTCGCTTGTCCCGGCAACGACTCGTTCACGTCCAGCTCGTCGATCGTGAAGGTGTGTGACCCGAGGTCTTTGTTGACGACCGCAACGGTCACGTCGGGTCCGTCGCCGTCCAGTTGCTCGGTCGAGAACTCCGTGTCTTGCGCGGTGAGCCTCAGATCGCCGGCCTCGATCGTGACGGTCGGTGCGGTCACACGTGCAACGACGGCGAGGATCACGGCGAGCACGATCACGCCGATCGCGGTGCGTCCCGTCAGGGCGGCTGCACGAGACGCAGCATCGCGGCGACGGAGCAGAGCGACTGCCGAGATCCCCGCGACGATGCCTTCCACGAAGAGCAAGGCGTTCGAAACGAACTCGTACGTCGAGCGCGGTTCCAGAAAGGCGGCGATGAAGAACGGTGCGCCGGCTCCGATGAACAGGACGACGACGATCAGAACGAGGATGGAGGACGCCCGCTCGAACCGAGGCAACAACACGAGGCTCACGGCGAACAGAATGAGGAAGGTCCCCAGGACGGGGTCGAAGGCGTGGATGAACACCGCCATCACGAGCGCCGCGGTGACGATCAATGCCCCCGCCGACCATTGAAGGAGACGCTTCCAGGTCATCCTGGGACTGTCGCGGGGTCGACCCGCCGGCGCAAGGGACTTCCTAGAGGTCGGCTACCGCTTTCTGGATGATCTCGATGCCTTCGTCGATCCGCTCGCGGTGCGTCCGGTGCGACACGATGCAGACCCTGAGTGTGAGCCGCCCCCCCACGACCGTGGGCGAGATGAAGATCCTCTTGCTCGCGTTGATCCGATCGAGCAGGGCTTCGGTGGCCGCATTGCCCCCTCTCTTCGGACGGAAGGCCACAACGGTCAGATCCGGCTCCCACGGAACCTCGAGATCGGGCGCGCTGCGAAGGGCGTCGTAGACGATCCGAGTGAGGTCGAGCTTCTCGTCGAGCGCGTCACGGAAGGCGCCGACGCCATGGAGCCACAGCGGCATCCAGACGCGGAGCCCGCGGTAGTCACGGGACAGTTCCGGGGTGTAGTCGGAGAAGTCCGGGATCGCGGCGTCGTCGGAGGAGTGCGGCAGGTAGGACGCCCCCACCTGATGCGCTGCCTTGAGCAGAGACCCGTCCCGGACCAGGAGACTGCCGGTCCCGTAGCCGAGGAACATCCCCTTGTGCGGGTCGAGAGTGATGGAGTCCGCCTTCTCGATGCCGGCAAGAGCGGTTCTCCCTCGTTCCGTGAGGCGGAAGAAGCCACCGTACGCCGCGTCCACGTGGAACCACAGGCCGTTGGCCCGTGCGAGCTCCGCCAGTGCATTCAGGTCGTCGACGGCACCGGTGTTCGTCGTACCGGCATTGCCCACCACCACCAGTGGGATCCGTTGAGCGTTGCGGTCCCTTTGGATCGCGTCGTTCAGGGCATCCAGATCGATGCGGAGGTCCGCGTCCGTCGGCACCTCTTGCACGGCTCCGTCGGGGAACCCTGCGATGCGCGCCGCCTTCCTCATCGAGTGATGGGCCTGATCCGAAACGTAGATGACGGCGTCTCGGAAGTTGTCGCGTGCCTTGGTCTCTCGGGCGGTCACGACCGCGCCGAAATTGGCCATCGACCCGCCGGTCGTCAGGACCCCCTGCGCTTGTTCGGGATACGAGAACAGATCGCAGAGCCAGCGACACACGTTCGCCTCCAGTTGGACGAGCGCGGGGGCCGGGGCGGCGAGGTTGGTGAAGCGGTTGATCGACCGGGAGATCATCTCGGCGACCGCCGACGTGAAGAGACCGCCCCCGGGGATGTAAGCCAGGTAACCGGGGCCGGCCGCGTCGTAGGCCTTGTCCGCGGCGGCGCGGATCGTGGCCATCAATTCGTCCAGGTCCCCACCCGATTCCGGGGGGCCCGACCGTAGCCGTGCGGCGAGCTCGTAGGCCCCTTCGATGTCGACCGCGGGCGCGTCATGGCGATCCTCGATGAACCGCATGACGAGATCGAGAGCCGCCTTCCCGATCTCTTCCATCTGTGCCCTGTCGGGCTCGAGTGGGAAGCCGGTCATGGCGCTGATAGTACGGGTGACGAGACCGTCGATCGATCCGCTGCAGTCGTGCTTGACTGGGCGCATGCGGCGGTTGCTCGTGGTGGCGATAGTTGTAGGACTCCTTGGTGCGGCCGACTACGGCGCGAAGGCAGTCGCAGAGAACTCCGCGGCACAAGCCATCGATCGCCGGTTGCCCGGCTCAGGGCCCGTCGCGGTCGATGTCCACGGATTCCCCTTCCTCTTGAGTGCGATCAGAGGCCACTACGAGGAGATCGATGTCTCGACTCCGATGATCAGGCGCGACCCCGTTCGCTTCGATGACGTTCGGATACGCCTACTTGATGTCACGCTTCCGCTCGGCGATCTGATCGACGGGAGCGGCCATGCGTCGGCGGCAACTGCGAGAGGGACTGCGGCGATAACTGAGACATCCCTCGAGGATGCACTCAAGACGCTCAACGCGGGCATCGATGTCTCCGTTTCTCGTGATGGCATCGAGGTGTCATCGGGATCAACGGGAATCACTATTCCGGCCGATCTCGAGTTGCGTGACGGTGCGCTCGTACTGATCGCCGGAGGGGCACTGGGCTCGCTCGACCTCCCCTTGCCCTCCCTCGCAGGGAACCTCGACTTTGGATCGACCAGGACACGGGACGGGCGGATAGTCGTAACGCTCGAGGGCCGTGATGTCGATCTGCTAAAGGTTCAATGACCCTGCGTGAGATCCCCGTTAACGGGGCAGGAATAGGCGATGCGGCGCGCGTGGGCGATCCCTATCCTGCTGCTCGTGGCGTTGACATCGCGGCCCGCGGCGGGGAAGACGGGACTCTCGATCCGTTGTCTTGGACGCGACGCGACGATCCTCGGCACTCCCGGTAACGATCGACTCGTCACGCGACACGCAGGGGACGTCGTAGCGGGTCTCGGGGGTAACGATGTGATCATCGCGACTGATCCACGCGCTGTGCTGTGCGGCGGCGCGGGTGACGATTCAATTCGCGGTGTGCTCACGCACAAGGGTTACTCGAGGTTGGTTGGAGGTAGCGGCAACGACGACCTCGCTGCCGGCGAGGCCGACTATGGCTCCGCACCCCGAGGGATCCTCGTCGATCTCGCGGCCGGCACGGTCACCGGTATGGGGATCGACGTCCTTCGCGACGTTCCGTCAGTGGCAGGTACGCGATTCGACGACTCCTTCTCGTCCTCCGCGAGCGATCGGGGCGTCGTCACCTTTGCCGGGCGGGAGG
>DASSMG010000231.1:0-3290 GCA_035688995.1 Actinomycetota bacterium | reverse complement strand
AAGGTCTCGCTGGCCTTCACCAAGGGGGACCCGGAAGCGGCCGCGGCACAAGCCGTCGCCCGGTTCCTCAGCGCCGCGGGCTTGCACGTCGACCTCAAGGGCTACAGCTTCCCGCCCTACCTGAAGCTGCTCCAGCAAGGCAAACAGCAGTTGTTCCGGCTCGGGTGGATCGCCGAATACCCGTCGCCCGACGTCTTCCTCGACCCCCTGTTCACTTCCGGGTCTCCCGACAACCACTCCGCGTTCTCGTCGCCGGAGGTCGATCGGTTGCTCGAACAGGCCCACGCCGCCGGGTCCCCGGGCAAGCGCCAGCACCTCTACGTCGAGGCGGAGCGAACGATATTGAAGTCGCTGCCGGTGATCCCGATCGGGTCGTTCGTGAGCCGGTGGGCGGCGCGCCCCAACGTCGAGGACATCCATTTCGACGTCATGGGCGGATTCGACGCGACGAACGTCTTCTTAGCCAAATAGCCGTGCAGCGGCTGCCGGTCGCGGTCGCATCTCTGGTGCTCGCGACCCTGGTTTCATCGTGCGAGTCCTCCGCTCCTCCCGCCGATCGACCCACTCCGTCTCCGTCGTCGACGATCCACGACGGGGGCCGGGTCGTGATCGGGGTGCTGGGGGAGCCCGCGACCCTGGATCCCTACTCGCCGGTGGCGTCGGACCTCACGACGGCGCTGGCCGAGCCCGTCTATCCGTCTCTGTTCCACTTCGCCGGGAGCGGCCGGGTCGTTCCCGACCTCGCCGCCGACCTCACGGTCGATGGGCATCACGCCACCATCACTTTGCGCCCGGCCGAGTGGGACGACGGAACGCCGATCACGGCCTCCGACGTCGTTCGTAGCGCGCGTCGTGCCGGCCCGCGGTCGGGGTTCGGACGCCTCCGGGCCGTCAGGAGGGTCGGACGGCGACGGATCGAGGCGACCGCGGATCTCGGGTCGCGGCGACGGTGGGAACGCACGCTCGCGTCCGGCTCCCTCGTCGTGTCTCGCGACGCATCGACGCATCCCCTCCGGACGTCGGGTGGCCCGTTCCGCGTCGCTCACGTCACGCCCGGCCTGGAGGTGCGCTACGTGCGGGATCCGGGATGGACCGGCGCGCCACCCCATCTGACGACCCTCGTCGTGCGCTTCGTCGATTCCGAGGACATCATGCTCGAGCTACTGAAGCGAGGGCGTCTCGACGCCGCGGTCGTTCCCTCGACGGTCAACCTTCCGGACCGGGTCGACGCCTCGCGGTTCACGATCGGCCGGCAGCACGGGAGCGAACGGATCTATCTGGACTTCGACGGGTCGCGCGACGATCCGTCACTGCGCGAACGGGTCGTAGGCGCGATCGAAACCAAGGTGCTTCAGCAGACGTTCGTGCGCGACGCAGGGGTCACCGTTTTCAGGGGGAACGTCGCCGGCAACCGTAGCGGCGGCGGGTCGATCCAACTCGCGGCACCGACCGGCGACGAGCTCCTCGGCCTCCTTCAACGCGCTCTGCAACTACAGCTCAGTCGGGCCGGTTTCGGCGTCGATCTCGTGACCGTCGACGCCCGCACGTTCTACGGGCCGTGGGAACGCCGCGATCCGATGGACGTGGCGCTCCGCCGCGAGGTCGGACCGCCCATCACCGGGGCGACGAAGGTCGCACTGTTCGACGTCGACTCGTTCGTGGTCGCGGATCGTCGCGTCCATGGAGTCGTCCCCACCGGGCAATCTGGGGGCCCATTCGCGGACGTCGCGTCATGGTGGCGGGAATGACCGCGTCGATATACTGGACGGGCCCTGTCTTCGACGGGGCTTTTGCGTCGAGAAGGCAACTTCCGGCGGGCGTGCTGGAATTGGTAGACAGGCATGGTTGAGGGCCATGTGGGCGTAAGCCCGTGGGGGTTCAAGTCCCTTCGCCCGCACCAAACTCGGTCGGCCACGGTGATACTGACGCGATGAGCCCCGAACCGTTACTCGAAGTGCCCATCGCGCGGGAACGGGTACTGGCTCGTTTCGAGCCGCTGGACACTCTCGAAGTGACTCTCGACTACGCGGTGGGGATGGTCGTTGCTCGAGACGTGGCCGCGCCTCACGATCTCCCGCGCTTCGACAACTCGGCGATGGATGGGTTCGCGCTGCGCGCCGCCGACGTCGCAGGCGCCTCCGAGACCTCGCCGGCCGTCCTGCCCCTAGCGGGGGAGGTCCGCGCCGGGGGCTCGGCCCCCATGGCTCTCGGTCCCGGAACCGCCACGAAGATCATGACGGGAGCCGTCGTCCCCGACGGCGCCGACGCGGTGGTGCCCGTGGAACTGACGGAGCCTTCGAACGCGGACGTCCGTGTACTCGCGAGCGTCGCTCCCGGAGAGCACATCAGGCCGGCCGGCGACGACGTCCACCGCGGCGACGTGGTCATCGAGTCGGGCACCGAGCTCGGCTCCGGAGAGGTCGCCCTGCTCGCGTCGTTCGGCATCGCGCGTCCGCTCGTCCATCGCCGACCGCTCGTGGCGCTCCTCGTCACCGGCGACGAGCTCGTCGATCCCGACGATGAACCGGCGCCGAACCAGATACGCGACTCGAATTCGGTTGCTCTTCGTGCCCTGGTTGCCGAGGCGGGTGGCGAGGTCGTTTCCTACCGGCGCGTTGCCGACACTCGCGCGGCGCATCTCGAGGCTTTCGGAGCCGCCGCCGAGGAGGCCGACGTGATCGTTTCGTCCGGAGGTGTTGCCGTCGGCGATTACGACTACGTCAAGGACGTGGTGGAACAACTGGGCTCGATCGATCTCTGGCGCGTTGCGATGCAACCCGGCAAGCCCCTCGTGTTGGGCCGGATCCGAGACGTTCCGTTCCTGGGCCTTCCGGGGAACCCGGTATCCGTCCACGTCGGGTTCGAGCAGTTCGTCAGGCCGGCGCTGCGGAAGATGCGAGGGTGCCGCGAGTTGCTGCGACCGACGATCACGGCCCGCTTGAACGGTCCCTTGTCGAAACGACCCGGCCGTCTCCATCTCGTGCGGGTGAGGCTCACCCCCGATGGGTCCGGGTGGCGCGCCACTCCGACCGGAGCGCAGGGATCCCACATCCAGTCGAGCCTGGTCGATTGTCACGGGGTCGCGCGCTTCGAGCGCGATTTCGAGCACCTGGACGACGGCGCCGAGGTCGTGGTCGAGGTGTGGCGGTTACCGGGCTCCTAACGACCGAACCCGCTCGACGTCGTCCCAGTCGTCGCAGTCGATCGAGGCTCGCTCATCGCGCACCGTCGCGACGTTCATGGCCGCGGTGACGGCGGCGAGCTTCGTTTCGTGAGGACGTGCCTCGAGC
>DASSMG010000230.1:0-2543 GCA_035688995.1 Actinomycetota bacterium | reverse complement strand
CTCGCCGCGGCCGCGGAGGGCCCTGACGTCGGACGCCGTGCCGCGCTCGACGCGGCCGTCCGGGCCGACCCACCTGACTTCCATGCCTCGAAGCCTAGTGGCGGAGGGGGGCGTTACCTAGCTATTCGGAGGTTTCCGGCGATCGGCCGCCGTACCTACCGGTTGGAGTCGCCGCGGCCCTGATCCGGCATCGTTGCCTCCCTGGTCAGCCCGGTTCGTCTTGGCTGGTCGCGCCCTGCCCCTGCTCGTCTCCGCCGGGACCGTCCACCGGCCCGCCCGTTTCGGCGCCTTCTTCCGAGGGGGCCTTGTCGCGGTTCTCGTCTTCCAGGTCGCGTTCCATGTAGTTCGACTTACCCGGGTCGCCGCGGGCGCTAACCTCGCCGCCCATGGACCTGAGGATCGCGATCGTCGGAAGCTTCTCGACCGGCAAGACGACGCTTGCAGAGCTCGTCGCACGGCGGCGAGACCTTCCCCTGCTGCCCGAGGTCGCGCGCGAGATCGTCGAGCTCGGATTCAAGCTCGACAAGGACGCCACTCCGGAAACCGAGGCTCTGATCTTCCTGCGGCAGTACAACAACGAGTTGTCCACCGACGAGTTCGTCGGTGATCGGTCGCTGATCGACTCGCTGGCCTACGCGGGATGGGTTCTGGATAACCAGCCGTGGCGCAAAGAGATGGCGTTGTGGGACGAATGTCTTCGCCTCGCCGAGAGACGTCTCCGGACGAACTACTCGCACGTCTTCTATCTGCCGATCGAGTTCCCGATCGTGGCGGATGGGCTTCGTCCCGACGACCCGGAGTTCCAGAGTGACATCGACCAACGCATCGTGTCGTTGCTGCACGGGCACTCGCTCGAGTACGACACCCTCACCGGTTCGGTCGAAGAGCGTCTGGCACGGATCGACGAGATCCTGGAGCGCGCCTAGCCCGTCGCGCCGCGACCACCGCACCGGCGATCACTCCGAACGCGACGTGGTCGGCGATCTGAGGGACCGGGCGTAGAGCAGCAACGCGCGGGAAGCGCGGCCCCACGAAGCCGAGATCGACGGCTGCGATGGCGAGGCCCGCGAGCGCACCCGACAGGACCGTTGCCTTCCTCGGGAGCACCTGTGCGAGAACGACCCCCCACACCACCGAGAGGCTTCCGTGCACGACTGCGGCGGCGGCGATCAACCGCGTCCGATCCGTCTCCTCCGGAAGCAGCATCGATCCGGCCGCGTAGGTCGCCTCCAGAGGGTCGGAGCCCGTCACGATCGCGGTCAGCGTCGACGGCAGGCCGCTCGCGATCCCGGCGATGGTCCCGGCCATGACTCCGTCGGCGATGCGGTGAGCCCCCACGACACGACCTTAGGGCGCGTCGGTCAAGATTGCCCTCATGGGACGCAACGGGAGCAGCATCCGGTCGGTGGCGAGCATCGGGTCGATCCTGTCGGTCGGATCGATGGGATCGATCGCATCGGTCGGGTCGCTGGGCAGTCTCGGATCCGTCGGGTCGATCGGAAGTCTCGGCTCGGTTGGTTCGATCGGCAGCATCGCTTCGGTCGGCAGCATCGGTTCGATCGCATCGGTCGGAGGTCGGGGCGCCTTCAAGGGCTCGACCACGAGATCTCTCGTGGGAGCAACCTTGACACTGCTCGTCCTCATAGGCGCAGCGTCGTCGGGCCGGGGGACGCGGTGAGGAAACGAGTTTCTGCGAACCGTCCGTGGGAAGCCACCGTCGGCTACTCGCGGGCGGCGCGGGCGGGGAACGTGATCGAGGTAAGCGGAACCGCCGCGGCCGACCCCGAGGGCAACGTCATCGGTCCCGGAGACGTGTACGCGCAGACGCGCGCCGCGCTCGCCACGATCGGGGACGCGCTGAGGGAGCTCGGGGCTTCGTTCGAAGACGTCGTGAGGACGCGGGTCTTCCTGACCGACGTGACCCGCTGGGCCGAAGCCGGCCGGGCTCACGGCGAGGTGTTCGCCGACATCCGACCCGCGAACGCGATCATCGGCACGACGGGATTCGTTGATCCCGACATGCTCGTCGAGATCGAAGTCACCGCGATCGTCGAGGACTAGTCGGACCCCTCTGCCGGCCCTTCCGCCCGCATGCCGCCGGTCACCCGCGGGCCGAAGTAACTCTCGAGGTCTCGACCGCTGAGCGATTCCCGTTCGAGCAACTGCTTCGCGAGCGCGTCGAGATCGTCGCGATGCTCCCCCAGGATGTCGCGGGCCCTGTCGTGGGCGCGCATCAGGATCGACTTGACCTCGCGATCGATGGCCATCTCGGTCTCGTCCGACAGGTCCTCACTCCGCCGGAACCCCGCGGCGAGGAAGCGAGGTCCGCTCTCGGCGACGTTGATCGGTCCGACCTTCGCCGACATCCCGAACTCCATCACCATCCGGCGGGCGATCTCTGTCGCCTTCTTGAGGTCGTCACCCGCGCCGGTGGTTGCGAAACCGAACACGAGCTCCTCGGCCGACCGTCCACCGAGCAGCACCGCTATCCGGTCCTGCAGATCGGGCTCGGACATCAGATAGCGCTCCTCTTCGGGGAGCTG
>DASSMG010000229.1:0-11369 GCA_035688995.1 Actinomycetota bacterium | reverse complement strand
GGCATCGACGAAAGGCACCTTCGGGCGATCGATCGGTGGCGAGAGATCGTTCTCGAGGTCGCGCGCGAGGAGATGCTGCACCTCGCTCAGGTGAACAACCTGCTCGCGGCGATCGGCTCGGCACCGCGCGTGGCGCGTCCGAACCTGCCGGCGTCGGGACGGCACTTCCCTCCTGCCGTTCAGTTCGCTCTGGTCCCGTTCGGCGAGCGTGCCCTGCGCCACTTCCTCTACCTCGAACGGCCCGAGGGCATCACGCTCCGCGACGCCGACGGTTTCGAGGTGCAGGAAGAGGCCGAACCGTTGATGTCCGAAGAGGACATCGTTCCGCGCCCCCAGGACTTCGCCACGGTCGGCCACCTCTATCGCTCGATCGAAGAGGGCTTCAGACATCTGGCCGCGAAGCACGGCGAGAGATGGCTCTTCATCGGCCCCCCGAGGGCGCAGGCGCGGCCCGAAACGTTCCGCTGGCCTCATCTCGTTCCGGTCACCGATCTGGCGTCGGCGCTCGCGGCGATCGACATCATCGTGGAGCAGGGCGAGGGACCGCGCGGTCATTGGGCCGATGCGCACTACGGGCGCTTCCTGGAGGTCCTGGGCGAGTACCTCGAGTTCCGCAAGCACGATCCCACTTTCGAACCGGCCCGCCCGGTCATGGCCGCGTGCGTTCGTCCTCCGGTCGACGGAACGAAGGCGCCGCTCGTGACCGACCCCACGACCGCCCGGGTGCTGGACTCTTTCAACGTCGCGTACGAGATCGTCCTCTACCTGCTGGCGCGGTACTTCGGGCACGGAAGCGAATCCGATGCCGAGCTCGAGACCCTCGCGGATGTCGCCGTGATGATGATGATCGATGTGATCGCTCCACTTGGCGAGCTGATCACGACGCTGCCGGCGGGTGAGGAGTACCCGGGGATGAACGCGGGACCGTCTTTCGAGCTCTTCTACGGGAGCGGCTATCTCCTCCCCCATCGCCGATCGGCGTGGATCCTGTTGCACGAACGACTCATCGAGCTCGAGACGTTCGTTCGCGGCGTGACTACGGAGCTCTCACCCCACGAGGCCACGTTGGAGACGATCGCCGACCGGGTCCGGACTCACTCGGAAGCCCTCGCTGCGACCATGCCCGAGCTCGCGTCGCGGACGTTCGAAGTTGGGTGACCGTCCCCGGGTAGTTCTCGTCGGCTTCGGTTTCGCCGGGTTGAACGCGGCGAAACGCCTCGCCCGGACCGAGGTCGACGTCTTGATCGTCGACCGCCGCAACTACTTCTTGTTCACTCCGTTGCTCTACCAGGTCGCCTCGGCCGGTCTCGAACGAGACTCGATCACGTTCCCCATTCGCGCTCTGTTCCGCCGAGCTGCCAACATCGATTACCTGATGGGTAGCGTCGGGGCCATCGACGTCGAGGGCAAGAAGGTGAGGGTCGACGACGCCTGGATCTCCTACGACTACCTCATCGCGGCAACGGGCAGCGTCACGAACTACTTCGGCAACGATGCGCTCGAGACGGCAACGCTGCCGATGAAGGAATTGAACGAGGCCGAAGTGGTCCGGAACGCGGTGCTCACGAATTTCGAGGCCGCGAGCCGAGAGGCCGACGCGGAACGCCGCCGGGCCCTCATGACCGTGGTCGTCGTCGGCGGCGGACCGACGGGCGTGGAGATGGCGGGTGCCTTGATCGAGTTGATCCGCCACCCACTCGAGAAAGACTTCCCGCGTGTCCCTATCGACCAAGCCCAGGTCATCCTGGTCGAGGCAACCGGCACGATCCTGTCCACCTACCTGCCGAAGATGCAGGAACGCGCGCTGGCGCGTCTGAAGAAGATGGGCGTCGGGGTCGAATTGGGCCGAGCCGTTGCGTCGGTGACCGGTGACCGCGTGACTCTGGGCGACGGAACCGTCATCCGCGCCGCTGCGGTCGTGTGGGCGGCCGGGGTCCGTGCCGCGCCACCGGGATCGGCGCTCGGTGCGGCAAGCAGGGCGGCTCGCATCCCAGTCACTCCCGCGCTGCACCTTCAGGACCACCCCGAGATCTACGTGGTCGGCGACCTCGCGCTCTGTCCCGAGGACGCTTACCCCAACGGTCATCCGATGGTCGCCCCGGTCGCCACGCAGCAGGGGGACGTCGCGGCGCGGAACGTGCTCTCCGCCGTCCGGGGCCGTCCGCAACGGCCGTTCCGCTATCACGACTCCGGTCAGGTGGCCACGATCGGACGCCGCGCGGCCGTCGCCGAACTGCGTCACTTGCGATTGAGCGGGTTCCCGGCGTGGGTCACGTGGCTCGCCATCCACTTGATCCGCCTGATCGGCTTCCGGAACAAGCTGGTCGTGCTGCTCAACTGGGCCTACAACTACCTGACCTACGACCGCGGGGTGCGAATGATCGTCGAGCCGGTTCCGCCACCGCCACCCGCCGAGGGATCGGACGCTTCGCCGAAGAGCTAGCTCCTCGTCACTCGTCGAGTTGCCACACGTTGTCACGCAGCAGCGGGACCGCGGTCCCATCCCGCGTGATCGCATCGACGTCGACCTCGGGGCCGCCGATCATGAAATCCGTGTGGACGCGTGATTGGTTGACACCGGCGGCGGCCTGGTCGTCCGGCTCGAGTTCGCTGGCCCCGTCGACGCCGAACGCGTAGCCCGCCCCGTAGGCGATGTGAGAAGCGGCGTTCTCGTCGAACAGCGTGTTCGCGAACGTGATCCCCGTCTGCCCCACCGCGGACGACGCGTCGACGAGAGCAACTTCACCCAGCGACGCGGCGCCTTCGTCCAGCTTCATCTGTGCGCGCACGTTGTCTCCCCCGGAGGACGCTTCGACCTTCACCGCGCGGCCGTCGACGAACTCCATCTTGAGGTCGGTGACGAGCACTCCCTCGGCCGGCATGAGCAGCGGCAGGGTCGCCGCCACCGTTCCCTCGACGCGGCGGTAATCAGGCGTCGTGAAGATCTCCTCGGTGGGGAGGTTCGCGACGTGCGGCCGGCCCCAGTTCGTCTTGAAGTCCGCGCTGATCCAGCGAGACTTCTCGTTCAAGCCGATCGTGAGGTCGGTCCCCGGGCCCTTGAAGTGGATCGCATCGAAAGCGCGCCGGTTCATCGCGTCGGCACGACGACCGAGTTCCTTCACGCGGGCCCACCACGACGCGACCGGGTCGTCGTCGTAGAGACGCGAGGCACGGGCGACCGCATCCCACAGCCGGTCGACGTCGGGTTCACCCAGGGCGGCCTTCGCCCACCCTTCCGTGGGATACGCAACTATCGTCCACGCGATCGCGCTGCGACCGATCTGTTGCGTTCGATATTGGACGAGTTCCATCGGCCGAGCTCGACCGGCGCGCTCGGCATCGAGATCCGCCAGTAGGTCGGGATCGGGATCGCCGGAGACACTGATGAACGCGGTGTGGGTATCGACGATGTGTTCCCACTTGGTCATCAGGTACGGAGGGGTCCACGACAGCACATCCATGTCGGCGTGCTCGATCAACGAACGGCGCACGTGTTGGTCGCCGTAATCGGCTTGTACGTAACGCGCGCCCGCCCGGTAGGCGGCTTCCACGATCCGACGGATGAAGGGAGCGTGCTCGACCAGGCCGGCAACGAGGACGTCCTGACCCTGCTCGACGTTCACGCCGACCCTGACCGCCAGATCCGCATAGCGGTCCATCAGCTCGTCGCGGTTCACTGCGAGGGGTTTGCCTTCACGTAGGCGATCACCTGGTCGACCAGCTTCGAGACGATCGGCGACCCGAGACCGGTCGAGTAGTCCCAGCCGGGGGCCGCGTTCTGATACCGGTTGCCACCGAGGACGACGTCGTGGAACGGCGGGTCGTTCGACGCGCCCAACTGGTACAGGATCGGGTTGAGGAAGCCGATGTGGTCGATCCCTTCTTCCGACGCCTTCTGCTCGAGCAGTGCGGCCACGCCCGCCCAGAACGGTGTCGAAGCGCTCGTGCCGCCCACGGTCATCAACTTGCCGTCCGCCACGACCGCGAACCCACTGTCGGGGTCTGCCGCCGCCGAGACGTCCGGGACCTGCCGGTTCCCGTTCGAGTCGTCGTTGTCGACGCCCGGCCCGACCTGCCATTCCGGCCTCGGCGCGGTCGGGTGCAGCCCGCCCCCGCCGCCGCCCTTCGACAGCTCGTCCTGCCATCCGGCCTCACGTAGGTAGCTGCCGTCCTGACGCACGGAAAGGAGCGTCCCGCCGACGGCGATGACGTAGGGACTGTCGCCCGGCCAACTGGTGACGATCGTGTGATCCGAGGGGTCGATCTTCTCGCACGTGTAGGCACCGGCGTCCTGCGTCGCGACGAACACGTTGATGCCCTGCGCGGCCGCGGCCTGCAACGCGGTTTCCGCGCGTTCCCGGTCGGCGTCGGAGATGTAGGTGTTCGAGTTACAGAGCCCGTAGCTCATCGAGATGATGTCGGCCTTGCCGTCGGCCACGACCTGGTCGACTCCGTCACCGATCTCTTCACCGAACGAGTCGGTGGGCGACACCTCGTAGTTCAGGATCTGAGCTCCAGGCGCGACCCCTCTCACCGTTTCGACGTCGAGCGCGTCCTCGATGTCGCTTTCGTCGCTGCCGCTTCCGACGTCGATGGACTGCACCTCCGGCGCGCCCGAGATCCCGTAGCGATCGTCGAACAATGCGATGTCGTCGGGGTTGAAGGTGTAGAGCGAGAACACCGCCACGTTGACGCCGGTTCCGTCGATGCCCGCCTCGTGCAACGGAGTGATGTCGTACGCGAGCTCGACGTCCTGGGGCCGGAGGCCGTCGCTCGACGGGATGTCCGCGACGACCGAATGCGGAGGCGGCTGGTTGTCGAGCCCCGAGATCGCACGAACGTCGGCTGCGATGCTCGACGGGATCGTCGGTTCCGATCCCGGCTTGTGATAGCGGCGACCCTCCGGGTCCCGGTAGTCGGTCAACGCGACGTCGAAGAGACGCTCCACGCGTCCGGCTCGACCGGACACCTTGAGAGACGTCCGTTGCGGATACGAGCGCACGATCCGCAGTCCGCGATCGGCTAACGCAGAGCGCAGTCTGCTCAATCGAGTCGAGGCCAGCCCGAAACGGACCCCGAACTCATGGGGGCCGAGGAAGTTCCCGTACTCCGCACTCGTCGGATCGTTGACGTCGTCGAGGAACCGCTGGAGCTCGGCTGCGTGACGCGTCCGCAGGACGAGAGAGAAAGCAACCTGCTCGCGGCGGTCCGTCGGTCCCAGACGATGAGTGCGCGTGGTGTGTGCGGCCGACCCGCCTTTGGTCGCGGCGGATCGGTCGGCCACCGCGGATCGGTCGGCCACCACGGCAGAGACCGCCGTCACGATCGCGAGACAGACCACCGCAGCGGCCATCCGTGTTCTAGACATCGGTCTCCGATGGGTAGAGGAACGTGTTCAGGATCGAGTCGCCTTGTTGGGCGGCGTATCCGTAGTTCTTCTGGTCGGCCACGACCGACACGACGACCGTCACGTCACCGTCGGTTGCCGACATGACCGCGACTCCGACCGGCGTCGAGGGGCCCTGAGGCGAGTCGACGGTGCCGGTGTAGAGAGCGCCCGGTCCATGGCGATCGCCCACACCGGGGTTCGTGATGGCGAACTCGGGCACGTTCGTTTCCTTCATGCCGAGGATCTGTTCCGACAAGGTCTTGACCTTGTCATCGAAGAGCGCTTGTGGATCGGTGTCGCCCGACGTTGCCTCGATCGTCACCCAGACCGGATGGCCCCCGACGTCCTGCAACTGGAGAGAGTCGGCACCCTCATCGACCGCCTTCCAGTACTCGGGGCTGTACTGGACCTGCCACCCGAGATCGCCCTGGAACAGCGTTCCGTTGACGAGCGCCGGCGCGGTCACCGGGTCGCACTGCTGATCCTGGCAATCGGGCTGGTCGGCGGCCGGTGCGTTCGACAGGACCGCGAGGTAGGCAACGATCAGGACCACCGACAGCCCGGCCCCCACGAACAGGACGACCTTCGCCGGGCTCAGCCGCCCGCGCTGAACGGGTTGAGGTGGAGCCGCGGGGGCCGCGGGAGGCGGTGGTGGAACGCTCACGTCCGCCTCATCTCGCTCGATCCCGCACCGGTCTTCGGTAGCGCCGCGAACGAATAGCCACAGTTGCTACAGAAGGTGTGATGCGGGGTCTGCTGTCCGCAGTTCGGGCACGTGACGTCCGGGCCGATCGCGCGTTCTGCGGCCTCCTGCATCAGTCCCAAGTGGATGATGGCGCGCAACGTGATCAGCGCGATGACGTCGAGCACGATCATCGCAACGAGCGACAGCCACTGGTTGAGGTACTCCAGTGCAGCCGCCCCCAGCACGAGTACCACCGCGGCAAGGACCACCGCCACGATCGGATTCCCGAGGGGGCCGAGGATGTGACGGTCGCGCACCGGCGCGCGATAGCGCAGCCAGAGAACGCCTCCGGCGGCCCCGATCGCGCCGGCGAACAACAGTGGCGTCGCTATCCCTGCCGACAGCAGTCGAACGATCCAGTCGAGCACGTCGCCGCCGGGTCGCAGACCTGCCGAGAACAGCGGCCCCGCTTGCACGAGCAACTGCGCCCCCGCGCAGCACACGGCTGCCGCAACACCGAACGTGACGCCGTCGAGCACGTCGTTGAACCGTTCGTAACGAAGGAGCAGCGCGGGCCCGACGAGGGCGAGGAGAAGCGCGATCGTCGGAAGGACGATGCTTCGGATGAGTCCCGCACTCGATCCCTGATCGATCAACGAGATCGTGCCGGAGGGAACCCACACCCGACCGAGGACTCCGACGATCGCTCCGGCGATGGCTCCCGCCAGCATCGTGAGACCGATGACCCGGATCGGTTCGTCTTCGTAAACGTCGATGTCGTACACGTAGACGACCGTGATCAACGGCACGAGCACGGCCGCCGCCACGATCGCGAGCGGGAAGAGCCCGAACAGCGCGAGGACGACCATGACGATCGTGCCCACCGCCAGCGCGGCATAGAAGTTCGTCATCTCCGCGGGCGGCAGCTGCGGGAACAGCGTCGTCAGAGGCGCGGGACGCAACACGCTCTGGTTCGGCGCCGCCGAGTAGCCGCGCTTCGCCCCCGCACCTCCACCTTCGGAGAAGCGGATACCGCAAACGACGCAGTAGGTGCCCTCGGGAACCTCGTTACCGCAGTTCGGACAGGTCACGATCAGTAACTCGAGCTCCCGTAGAAGTCGACGCTGTCACCACGTGAGGCCTCGGCCCAGCGGACGAAACCACCGTTGCTCCACACGACGACCTCGTCCTCGCCTTCCAGGAGAACGACGGTGCCTAGATGGGTACCGTCCTGCCCCGTCACCTCGTCCGTCTTGGCCACCTTGTAACCGAGACTGTCGACGATGCTCTCGGCCAGTTGCGGCACTGCGGTCTCGGCATCATCGGGAGACGAGTACGCGGCCAGCACGAAGGTGAGACTGCGGCTACCACCGCCCGAGTAGGAAACGGTGATGGCGTCGTTGGCGTCCCAGTTGGCCGCGATATCGGGCGAGTCCTGAGCGTCCTGCGCCTCCCACCTGCCGACGGGGTTCTCGACGAGGTCGGTCAGCGATCCCGATCCTTCGGGAGCTTCGGTCGGCTCGTTGGTCGGCTCCGTGACCGGAGCCGTTTCTTCCGGAGAGGCGTTGTCGGTCGGTTGCGTTTCCGGTTGCGACAGGTTCTGGATCGGCTTCGTCGGCTTCGGGTTGCTGTCGCGCGTTAGCAGCTTCACACCGGCAAAGACGCCGCCGAGGATCACCACCACGCCGACCGCGGCTGCGATCTTCCCCGAGGTAGACGACAGCGGACCTCCGCCCCCTCCATCGGTCGGGCCCCCGTAGCCGGCGTCGGTCGGGCCGCCGTAGCCGGTAGCGGACGGAGGCGCGGCCGCCTGCGGGGCCACCACCGGTGGCTGGGGAGTCGTCGGTGGAGCCGCGGGTGGAGGGGCAACCGGCGGAGTCGGTTCTACCGGAGGGGTCGGTTCCGTGACGGCCGGAGGTGGAGTTGCCGCCGCGGCCTCGATCGCCGTTCCGCAGTTCGGACAGAACTTGACGCCGTCGGCGACTTCGGTCCCGCAATTAGTGCAGTGGGTTGCCATCTAGGCACCTACCTTTCCGCCCGCCGCCGGGGCCCCGGTGGTCGCCAGGTTGCCGAGCGACGCGCGCAGCGCCGCTATCTCCCTCTCGGCGCGAGCGCGGCGCTCGGGGTCGGTCTCAGACGCAGCACGTCTCTTCGCGAGAGCGAGCTGGACCTGGCGGTTCTGACGCATCCGAAGGGCTTGCCACTCGTCGAAATCGCCCTTGCTGAGGTACTTCAGGTAACGACTACGCCGCTGCCCCGGGTTCTCCAGGAGCGCAAGGTCGCCCTCGGTGACGAAGCCGGAAGAGACCTCGGATTGCAGTTCCTCGCGGATCGCCTTCTTCTCGCGTCCGAGGCTCGTCACCATCAACACGACCACGAGCACGAGCGGGAGCACCATGGCGATCAGGGTGCGGAGCCCACCCTGGCTTCCGGCGGCACCACCGTGAGCGAGCCAGAAGTAGAGCGCGTGCACGATCACCGCGACCACGAACCCGGCAACCGGGTACAGGAAGCGTTGGCCGGCCGACTTCGCCTGGACCGCGGCCCCGAAGCCGGCACCGATCAGGGCACCGAAGAGCCCTTGTCGCAGGCCGGCAAGCAGGGTCGACCAGAGAACCGTCAGTGGGGATCCCACCGAGGCGGCGGCCGAGCCGCTCACCGTCAGTTGATGGACGAAAGCGTCGCCGACCGCGAACCCGAGCCCGACGGTGGCGCCGTAAACGACTCCGTCCATCAAGCCGTTGATCTCGGACCAGCCCCGCAGATTCGCGATCCCGTTGAAGATCGCCAGAGCCCCGAGCAGCGCAACGACTTTCGCCAGCGACTCGAAGAACCCGTCGCCGAGAGCGTTGAGCAACCACGTGGCATCCGTGAAGACCGGGACGAGAGCCGCCGCCACCCCGCCGAACACCAACGACATCGAAAGCGCCCACAGGGGCTCTTTCTCGTTGAGGTCCAGGAGCCGCAGCACCAGTAGATAAACCAGAGCAACCACGACCGCGAGCGCCAGCGCGAAGCCGGCTCCCGACTCGGTGCCTGCCGCCAGGATCAGTTTCATGTGCCCTCCCTCCCCGCCGTTCCATGGGCCGACGAGGCGTCGCGACCGATCATCGCCATGACAACCCCTGAGCTCGACTTGCCGAGCGCGTTCCGCCGCGCGCGCCCTGTGCATGATGACGGCTCTGGCTACCGGGTTCAACCAAGCTCGACAGTCGGCATCCCGACACCTCGCAGATAGCGCGCGTCGCTGGGACCCCTACGAAGATGCCGATGTCGCCGGGCGAGGGATCGAGCGAGACGGGTCAGTAGCCCACCGGAACGCCGTCGGCGCGGGGGTCCGAGCCCGCTAGAAGTCCGTCGGGGTGGAACTGGATCGCGTGGGCGTGGCCCGCGATGTCGGGTGACGGCAGCGGACGGACGGGCAGGTCGGTCACGCCCCTCAGATCGGGCAACTCGGGGTCGACGAGAACGGCGCCTTCGGCGAGGACCCAGCGAGGAGCCGCTACGGCGCTGTCGGGTGGGTCGCCCCCGACAAGCATGCGCGCCAGCAACTGGACGTGGATCTGCACTTGCGCCTCGCCACCCATCGTGCCGAAGACGATCGTCGGTGCCCCGTCACGTAGGGCGAGCGCGGGTGACAACGTGTGGGTCGGCCGGGCGCCGCCCCGATACTCGTCGGGACTGAGATAGGCGCCTCGGTTGTGAAGGATCACTCCGGTGTCCGGCACCATGACGCCGCTACCGAATCCCATGTAGAGACTCTGCGTCAGGCTCACCGCGTCGCCGTTGGCGTCGGCAACCACGAGATGGATGGTGTCCCCTGCGAGACCCGCAGCGACACAGGCACGGATCAATCGGCCGTGCCATTCGGCGTCGTCGGGAGTGAGACCTGCGAGCGACTCGAGCCGCGCCAGGGCAGCCAGCACGAGGTGCCCGCGACTGTTCGGCGGCATCTCGCAGACTTCGACGCCGGCGAAGTGACCGCGCATGGGTTCGACCCACTCGGCACGATGCGACGCGAAGTCGTCGGGTGTGCACGGTGCCGGCGCGTTGTGCGCTACGACCCCCTCATAGAAACCGTCGAGATGGCGCAGCGTGCGGGAGAGATCCGGCATGCGGATGCGACCGTCGGATCTCGTCAGGAACACTTCGGTCGTTCCAGGATCTCGGCCCAGAAGATCGCGGAGACGCTCGATCGCGCGCTCGAGACCCGGTGCCGGTCGATACCCCTCTTCGGCGAGCCGCGCGGCCGGCTCGGCCAGCTCCTCGAGGGAGCGGCTTCCGAAACGTTCGATCAGGGCCCGCCAACCGGCGACCGCACCGGGCACCGTCGCGGCGCCGATACCGCGTTCCGGGACGCGGCCGTCGGAAGGCAGTTGCGCCGCCTCCGGCAAGCGTCCACTCGAGTTGAGGCCGGCGACCTCGCCATCGCGGGCGACGATCGCAAAGAGATCGCCACCGACACCGCACATGTGTGGGTACGCCACCGCGAGCATGAGATTGGTCGCGACGGCGGCATCGACCACGTTGCCTCCCGCCTGCAGGACGCGGCGGCCCTCCTCCGAGGCAAGCGTCAAGGGCGAGCAGACGGCGGCGTTCTCGAAGAGACGGGGCATGCCTGCGAGTATGCCGGGCAGTGAGCCTTGTCGAGGTCGTCCTCATCGCCGCCGGCACCGCCGCCGCAACCGGCCTGGGAGCGGTCCCCCTCCTCTTCTATCGCGAGGGCATGAAGCGCTCGACGGTGGCGATCGCTTCGGCGGTCGCGGCCGGTTCGATGACAGGAGCGAGCATTGGGCTGCTTTACGAGGGCGCCCGCGTCAACGGAGTTCGAACTGCCGTCGGCGTCGTCGTCGGCGCCGCTTTCGTCCTCCTCTCCAACCGTTTCTTCGGCGAGCACGAGGATCTCCACTTCGGCGTGCTCAAAGGAGCGGGGGCACGGCGCGCCATCGTCATCATCGCGATCATGACCGTGCACTCGATCACCGAGGGCGTCGGTGTCGGTGTCTCGTTCGCCGACGGAGAGAAGATCGGTCTCGTCATCGCCATCGCCATCGCGATCCACAACATCCCGGAAGGACTTGCGATCAGCCTCACGCTGGTCCCCAACGGATACAGCGTGACGACCGCGGCGCTGTGGAGCGTGGCATCGAGCCTTCCGCAGCCGATCATGGCGATCCCCGCCTTCCTCGGCGTTCGCGTCGTGACCTCGTTGCTACCGGTCGGCCTGGGGTTCGCGGGCGGCGCGATGTTGTGGCTGGCGCTCGGCTACATGCTTCCGCAGTCGCTCCACGAGAC
>DASSMG010000228.1:0-5494 GCA_035688995.1 Actinomycetota bacterium | reverse complement strand
AACAGCGTCGCCAGGAAGTTGCGCAGCTGCCGCTGCCGCAGCGTGATGATGTCGGCGTTGTCGGTCGGTCCTTCCGCGCCGCAGTTCCACGAACGGTTGTGGCTCTCGCCGTCCCGGCTCTCTTCGCCGTTCGCCTCGTTGTGCTTCTCGTTGTAGCTGACGAGGTCGTTCAGCGTGAACCCGTCGTGTGCGGTGATGAAGTTGATGCTAGCGATGGGGTTACGACCGTCCTCGCTGTAGAGATCGGAGCTGCCCGTGATGCGGAAGGCGAACTCGGGCAGCGTCGCCGGCTCGCCGCGCCAGTAGTCGCGCACTGTGTCGCGATACTTGCCGTTCCATTCGGACCACAACGGCGGGAAGTTGCCGACCTGATAGCCACCGGCCCCCACGTCCCACGGCTCGGCGATCAATTTCATGGTCGACAGGACCGGGTCCTGGTGGATCACGTCGAAGAACGAAGACAAGCGATCGACGTCGAACAGCTCGCGTGCGAGCGCGGCGGCGAGATCGAAACGGAACCCATCCACGTGCATCTCGGTGGCCCAGTACCGCAAGCTGTCCATGAGCAGTTTCAAGACCTGCGGATTGCGCACGTTGAGCGTGTTGCCGGTTCCGGTGAAGTCGAAGTAGTAGCGAGGGTCGTCGGGGACGAGCCGGTAATACGCGGGGTTGTCGATCCCCTTGAAGGACAGATGAGGGCCCATGTGGTTGCCCTCGCCGGTGTGGTTGTAGACGACGTCGAGGATGACCTCGATGTCCGCGGCATGAAGTGCCTTGACCATCTCCTTGAACTCGTTGACCTGGCCCCCGCGGGCACCGGCCGAGCTGTACCCGGAGTACGGAGCGAAGAAGCCGATCGAGTCGTAGCCCCAGTAGTTCCGCAGTCCCTGGTCGAGCAGGTGCTGGGGTTGCACGAGGTGGTGGACCGGCATCAACTCGATCGCGGTGACGTCGAGTAACTGCAGGTGCTCGATCGAGGCGGGATGCGCGATCCCTGCGTAGGTCCCGCGCAGCTCCTCGGGGATGCCCTGATTCAGGATCGTGAACCCCTTCACGTGGGTCTCGTAGATCACCGTGTCGTGCCACTGAGTCCCCGGCGGACGGTCGTCGCCCCAATAGAAGGACTGGTCGACGACGATGCTCTTCGGGATGCAGCGGGCGTCGTCTACCGAGGACGCCTTTAGGTCACCGCTGGGGTCGCCCATCTCGTAGCCGAATACCTCGGGCGCCCATTCGACGTCGCCTTCGATCGCGCGCGCGTAGGGGTCGATCGAGAGCTTGTTCGGATTGAAGCGAAGGCCCGAGGCCGGGTCGTAGGAACCGTGAACCCGGAATCCGTAACGGGCTCCGGGGGCCACTCCGGGAGCGAACCCGTGCCACACGAAGGCGTCGACCTCCGGAAGCGCAACGCGCGTTTCCGTGCCGTCGTCTTCGAAGAGGCATAGCTCTACCGCGTCGGCGTGCTCCGCGAAGACTGCGAAGTTCGTGCCCGCGCCGTCCCACGTTGCGCCCAGCGGATACGGCTGCCCGGGCCACAGTTCCATCGCCCGCACCCTAGAGGATGGGGCTTCCTCTATAGGACCCGAAGGGCCTCTACTGCGTCCCGTTCGCGCCGGGTCAGCGCGCGGACCACCGCAAGGTCGCCTTGTTTGAGTCTGGCCACATCGACGAGTGCCCGGATCGCGATCTCGAACGCGATCGGCGGGATGGAAGGAAGCGGCCGGCCCACGCTTACCGCGAGATCGTCAAGGTGCACGACCAACTCGATGATCCGCGACACGAGGTAGTCATCGAGAGTGAGGACCATGTCGTCGTAAACGCGCATCAAACGGGAGCCCGGCTGCGCTTCGAGCTCTCGCTGGAGGCGTTCGAGGGCCTCATCGAAGCGTGCGATCAGTTGATCGCGACCGCCGGCGGCCTCGGCCTCGCCACGCTGTCGGATCGCGCGATGGAGCTCCGAATCGAGATCCGGCACCGAGACTGCATCCGCGTAGTACGCGGCGGTCGAGATCGGAGGGCCGTCCGGTTCGCCCCGATCCATGTAGGCGGTCACCGACGTCGTTGCCCGGATCAGGTGACCGGCGAGACCCCGGATCGAGAACTTCGGAAGGGCACTGGGCTCGTCCCAGCGCCGTTCGACCTCGGGGCTCGCGACCAGATCCCGCGCGAGGACCGCCGTGTCGAGGAAGGTCCGGCGCAGTTCGTTCATTACGCCATCTTGTAGCCTCCAAGAGATGCCGACCACCGTCGAACCGGACGTGCTCGTCCGCCTTTTGGATCTCCAGACGGAAGACACCGCGATCAAGCGTCTCGGTGAACGCAAGGCCGGTCTCCCCGAAGCAGCGCGGCTTGCCGAGGTCGAAGCGCGCCTCGCCGAGCTGGCATCCGATCACGAGATCGCGACCAGGCAGGCGGACGAGATCGGCCGCGAGTACGGCCGGCTCGAGGGCGAGATCGAGCTCATCGACCAGAAGATCGGGCGCGAGGAGCAGCGCATGTACGCGGGCACCGTGTCCAACCCGAAGGAGCTCTCCGCACTCCAGGCCGAGGTCGCGTCGCTCAAGACGAAGAAGTCCGGGCTCGAGGACGGGCTCCTCGAGGTGATGGAGCAGCGGGAAGAAGCGACGGGAACGCTGGAGCGCATCACTGCGGACCGCGATGCCGCGTCGGCCGAGGCCGTCGAGCTCCGCGAGGTCGTAGCCAAACTCGGCGCCGAGATCGATGCCGAAGTGAACGAGCACGAGGCCAAGAGGACGGCCATCGCCCCGACCTTGCCGAGCGACCTGCTCGACCTCTACGAGAAGCTGCGTGCGACCAAGGGCGGAGTCGGAGCGGCCGCGCTGCGGCAAGGGATGTGCGAAGGCTGCCACACGAAGCTCCCCGCGAAGGAGGCCGAGCGCATCCGCGCCGAGGGGGGCCTCCAACGGTGCGACAACTGCCGTCGCATCCTGGTCGTCGTCTAGCTCCTCGTGAAAGCAACCCTCCACACCGATGGTGGCGCGCGCGGCAACCCGGGCCCTGCGGGGATCGGTGCCGTGCTTGCCGACCCGAACGGAGAGGTGATCGGGGAGATCGCGCAAGGGATCGGCGTCACGACCAACAACGTCGCGGAATACAAGGCGCTGATCGCTGGACTGGAACTGGCTCTTGCCAAGGACGTGACCGACCTCGACGTCTACATGGACTCTCAACTGGTCGTGTCGCAGATGAAGGGCGAGTTCAAGATCAAGAAAGAGACGTTGCGTCCTCTCGCGATCAAGGCGAACGGACTGCTGCGGCGGTTCGCGCGCGCCGAGCTCCATCACGTGGGCCGGGACGACAATGCGGATGCCGACAAGCTGGCGAACCAGGGGATGGACGCGGCCGAGCTCGACGCGGAGCTGGACACCGAGGGCGGACAGCAGTCGTTCCTCACCTAGCGGGGGAGCGGTGACGCAGTGATCCTGTGGCATCTGGGGACCGCCGCCGCGATCGTGTACGTCACCCTGGGCCGGCAGAGGATCGACTATCGCTTCATCCTCATCGGTGCGGTTCTGCCGGATGTGATCGACGGCATCCTCGGGCTCTTCGTTTTCGACGACGGCGGAGGTGGACCCGGTCGCTGGATCGCGCACTCGTTGATGGCCGACGTTGCCGTGACGGTTGCGATCATCCTGTTGTTAAGCGGGGCGGCGAGACAGCGGTGGTTCGGCATCGGCGTGGGGTGGTTGCTCCATCTCGTCTGCGACGGGATGTGGGACGCGCCGAAGACGTTCTTCTGGCCGATCGCGGGGACCGATTTCTCACCGGCCCCAAAGGAGCCGTACACCTGGGACCTCTTCGTTCACCCGTTGGCCCACTGGACGACGTGGGCGGCCGAGCTCGTCGGCCTCGCGCTGCTGGCGTGGTTCTGGGTCGCGTTCTCGCTGGGCCGCGACGGGCGTTTCAAGACGTTCCTCGGCGACGGCTACCTGCGTCCGGACCCCACGGAGTACGCTCCGTTGCGTTAGCACGCCTGTTCGGGGAAGTCCGGTGAGAGGCCGGCGCTGTCCCGCAACTGTGAGCCCTTCGGGGCGAGCCAGGAACCCGCTCGGCGTGAGGCCCTGAGACCTTCGAGGCAAAGGGAGGGCCGGAGACGCTCCGGCGCCCGCATCCTCGCGGTCGCATTACGGGTCCGGCGAGGACCGGACGGAAGGGAGCGTCACATGAACCCCATCGAAGCGGTGCACCCGCGCCCGGGCGCGCGTCGGCGCCTACTCGGCGTGTTGATCGCAGTCGCGCTGCTCCTTGCGGCCTGCGGCGGGGGAGACAAGACCGAGACCCCGACAGCCGCGGGCGGCGATGACGACGCGTTCCCGGTCGTCGTCACCGGCGGTAACGGAGACGTATCGCTTGCCGAGCGCCCGACGCACATCGTGTCGCTGTCTCCGACCGCCACCGAGATCCTGTTCGCGATCGGAGCCGGCGACGAGGTCGTTGCGGTCGACGACCAGTCCAACTACCCGAAGAGCGCTCCGACGACCGACCTGTCGGGGGTCGAGCCGAACCTGGAAGCGATCGCCGGATACGAGCCCGATCTGCTCGTTGCGTCCAACGATCCGAAACATCTGTTCAAGGACCTCAAGAGCTTGAAGATCCCCGCGCTGTTGCAGCCGGCTGCGACGACCATCGACGACACCTACGCCCAGATCGAGCAACTGGGGATAGCGACCGGACACCAAGACGAAGCGACGCAACTCGTCACCGACATGAAGGACGACATCGCCACGATCGTGGCGTCCGTTCCGGAGAAGGCCAAGTCCGCGACCTACTACCACGAGCTCGACAACACCTACTTCACCGTTACGTCCGACACGTTCATCGGCCAGGTGTACGAGATGCTCGGACTGCGCAACATCGCCGACGCGGCCCCCGGGTCGTCATCCGGTTACCCGCAGCTCTCGGCGGAATACATCATCGATGCGAACCCCGACCTGATCTTCCTTGCCGACACGGTGTGCTGCCATCAGTCGGAGGAAAGCGTGGCGAAGCGTCCGGGGTGGGACCAGATCGCTGCGGTTCGCAACGGTGGAGTGGTCGAGCTCAACGACGACGTCGCGTCGCGATGGGGCCCCCGCATCGTCGATCTGTTGAGGATCGTCGCGCGGCGACTCGAGTCGGTTCTGGGATGAGCCACGCGCTCGCGGTGGAGGCGACCGCGCTTCGGCGCCGGCGACTGTCGCCCTTCGTTATCGCGGGCTCGGTGCTCGTTCTGGGCTTGATCGGACTCGCCGCGATCCTGGTCGGTCCGGTCGATCTCGGCGCCGGAGCGGTCGTGAAAGCCCTGGTGGACAGATTGCCATTCGTGAACGCGCACTCCGGTCTGTCGTCGCCGCGGCTGGCGATCCTGTGGCAGTTGCGGGTCCCGCGGGTCGTCCTCGGAGGGTTGGTCGGCGCCACGCTCGCTCTCTGCGGCGCCGCTTATCAAGGCGTGTTCCGCAACCCGCTCGCAGACCCTTATCTCCTCGGGGTTGCG
>DASSMG010000227.1:0-7984 GCA_035688995.1 Actinomycetota bacterium | reverse complement strand
TCGCCGACCCCACGGGCCTGTGGTTGACCGAGCGGGTGTGGGAGCAAGACGTCGTGCCCGCCCTCCTCGATGCCGGGGTCCGCTACACGGTCGTAGACGACACGATGTTCCACGGCGTCGGCGTGACCGACGAGGACCTGACCGGCGCTTTCGTGACCGAGCAGGACGGACGACCTCTGCTCCTCTACGCCGGCGATCGTCGTCTCCGCTACCTGATCCCCTACCGGAAGGTCGCGCGAGTCATCGAGCACGTCACCGGCGACGACCGTCTCTACGTCTATGCCGACGACGGCGAGAAGTTCGGTGAATGGCCCGACACGCACGAGCGCGTCTACGGCGAGGGATGGTTGGAGTCTCTCTTCACGGCCCTGGAAGAGGCCGACGGAGTGACGATGGTGACCCTAGGGGAGCACGCGCGGGAAGCGGTTCCCGTCGGTCGCGTCTACCTGCCGTCGTCGTCCTACGACGAGATGATGACCTGGGCGTTGCCCCCCGAACCGCGACTGAAGCTGGGCAAAGCGCGACGCGCACTGGAGAAGGAGGATCCCGAGGGGCTGCTTCCATTCCTGCGCGGTGCACCGTGGCGGTCCTTCTTCGCCAAGTACCCGGAGGTCAACCATCTGCAGAAGCGCATGCTCATGGTGAGCCGCGCGCTTCGGGCCGGCGACAACGTCCCCGACGACGCACTGAAGGAGCTGTATCGGGCCCAGTGCAACTGCGCGTACTGGCACGGAGCGTTCGGCGGCGTCTACCTCTCGTTCATGCGAGGAGCGCTGTGGCATCACCTCATGAAGGCGGAAGCGATGGTCGGCCGCCCCACCGCTGCAGCGGTGCGCGAGGTCGACGTCGACGCCGATGCGCGCCCCGAGATCGTCGTCACCGCTCCGTGGGGCGTCGCGGTGTTCGCTCCGCATCGGGGCGGATCGATGATCGAACTGGACGACTGGCGCGGCGGGGCCAACCTTCTGGCCGTCGTTGCGCGCCACCGTGAGGCGTACCACCTTGCCGACGAGAACCCTCCCCCGGACGACCTCGACGACGACGAGATGGCCGCGATCCAAGCGCGCTCGGAGGTCGACCGTGACTCACTCGTGTTCGACGAAGCCGGCCACGGAGCCCTCATCGATCTCATCGACGGAGCCCGCGTCGACGAGTCCTACGAATACGAAGTCGACGGCGGGGGCCGCGTGCGGATGTGGGTCGAGTCGGGCGGCCTACGGATCGAAAAGGCCGCCGTGGCGGACGCCGACGAGTTGCTGACCACCTACACGTTGACGAACGTCTCCGGCACGTCACTGAAGGCGACCTTTGGTTCGCGCGCGTCGGTCATGCCGCTCGTTCTGGGCCGCGACGTCGGATCCGACATTGTGGAGTCGACGTCCACGTCGTGGCGCGTCGGCCACCCCGAGGCCGAGGTGGGACTCGCCGTGGAGGTGAGCAATCCCGCGTCGATCGCGACCGAGGACCTGGCGACGGCTTCGGCGACCCTCGAGGGGCTCCAGTCGATGCACCAAGGAACCCAGGTGACGATGGAGTGGGCCCTCGATCTGGAGCCCGGCGCCGAGGTGAGTTTCGAGCTCAGGTGGCGCCCCGAGATCAACGACGCCGCGCTCGCCAAGAAGGATCGGGGCGTTTCCGCTGGCGTTTGAGGTGTGGGCCCCCGCAGTGGGCCGGGTCGAGCTGATCATCGAGAATCGCCGCATCGATCTGAAGCCGCGCGGTGGCGGGTGGTGGCACTGCGACGAGCCGGCGAAGCACCTCACCTATTACTCGTACTCGCTCGAGGAGGGCCCCTCGCGACCCGACCCACGGTCCGCGTGGCAACCGGTCGGCCCGGACGGGGCGTCACGGATCGTCGACCACGGGCTCTTCAAGTGGAGCGACGGATCGTGGCATGGCGCAACTTTGAGCGACGCGATCTTCTACGAGCTCCACATCGGGACGTTCACACCGGAAGGGACCTTCGATGCCGCGATCGGACGTCTCGACCACCTCGTCGACCTCGGCGTGACCGCCGTCGAGCTGATGCCGGTGGCCGAATTCTCCGGTGACCACGGTTGGGGCTACGACGGCGTCGATCTGTTCGCGCCGCACCACGCCTACGGCGGACCCGACGGGCTCAAGCGTTTCGTCAACGCGTGTCACGAGCGCGGGCTCGCCGTCGTCATGGACGTCGTCTACAACCACCTCGGCCCGTCCGGGAACTACCTGCGCGAGTTCGGGCCTTACTTCACCGATCGCTATTCGACGCCGTGGGGCGACGCAGTCAACTTCGACGACGCCGACAGTGACGAAGTGAGACGTTTCGTGGTCGACAACGCACTGGCATGGCTGCGCGATTACCACTGCGACGGCCTGAGGGTCGATGCCGTCCACGCGATCTACGACGCGTCCGCCACGCACATCCTCGAAGAGTTGTCGATCGCGGTCGAGGAGCTTCAGTCCGACCTGGGGCGCCCCCTTTGGGTGATCGCCGAGAGCGACCTGAACGACCCGCGCATCGTGACGCCGCGCGACCGCGGAGGGTACGGCGTCGACGCTCAGTGGAGCGACGACTTCCATCACGCCTTGCACGCGCTCGTAACCGGGGAACGCATGGGCTACTACTCGGATTTCGGCGCGATCGAAGATCTCGCGGTGGCGCTCGAGCAGGCGTTCGTCTACGCGGGGCGACACTCCGACTACCGCAAGAGGCGCCACGGCAGGAAACCCGAGGACCTGCCGGCCACGAGGTTCCTGGGCTACCTGCAGAACCACGACCAGATCGGGAACCGCGCCCAGGGAGAACGGAGCGCCGCGCTCCTGTCGCACGACATGCTGCACGTGGTGGCTGCGATCGTGCTCACGTCTCCGTTCGTGCCGATGCTCTTCCAGGGTGAGGAGTGGGGCGCTTCCACTCCGTTCCAGTACTTCACGGACCATCTGGACCCCGCGCTCGGACGGGCGGTGAGCGAGGGGCGCCGTCGCGAGTTCGCAACGTTCGGGTGGGATCCTGAGGACGTCCCGGATCCCCAGGACCCGGCCACCTTCGAGCGATCGAAACTCAAATGGAACGAACTCGACGAGGGCGACCACGCGGAGCTTCTCGAGTGGCACAAGAAGCTCATCGCGCTCCGGCGCGAGTACCCGTCGTTGTCCGACGGGAGCTTCGCAACGGATCTGCGCTTCGACGAGACCGAGCGCTGGCTCGCGTTCGACCGCGGCCCCCTCACGGTCGTCTGCAACTTCTCCAAGGAACAAAGGGACGTCGGCGACGTTGACGGAGATGTGATCCTCGCCTCGAAAGCCCCGGACTCCGGGGCCGTCCCCCCCGAATCCGTACGAATCGTTGCCCGCCGCGATGGAACGTGAGGCTTTCGAAGACCTCGTAGCCGACGCCGTCGACTCGATCCCGGACGAGTTCGCCGAAGCACTGGTGAACGTCGACGTCGTGGTCGAGGACGAGCCGTCGCAACAGGACCTAGATGCCGGTCGCGTCCCGCCGGGCCACACTCTGTTCGGGCTGTATCACGGCATCCCTCTGACGAAACGCGGGAACCACTACGACCGCGTCCTGCCCGACAGGATCTCGATCTATCGAGGCCCGATCGTCAGGGCGCTGCGCGACCCGGACCGCATCAAGGAGCAGGTGCGACGCACGGTGATCCACGAGATCGGCCACTACTTCGGGATCGAGGAGGACCGCCTCCACGAGCTGGGGTGGGGCTAGCTCGGTCTCTTGTGTTGCTCCGAGAACGAGTCCAGGATCTCCGACATCCGTAGCGCGCTGCGCTTGATACCGGCCATCACCTGCTCGAGTTGTTCGTCGGTGAGGCGTCCTCGGTCTTCGAGCAGATGGGTGAACCCGAGGATGGCACCCAGTGGATTCCTCAGATCGTGCAGGAACCTGCGAACCGCGTCGTAGTCGGACTCCTTCGCGACGCCGAATATCGCAGTGGTGAGCTGTTCGGCCGCGTCGCCACCTTTCACGATCCGCACGTCGGCCCACGGCGCGGGACGATCGAAGCCGCTGAACGAGATGAGCCTGATGTTCGGCAGGGTCTCGCGCAACTTGGGCCCGATGACCTCGCCGTCTCCCGGAACCCCGGTATCCAGCACGACGACGTCTGGTTGTAGTTCCCGGGCTTTCGTCAGCGCGTCGGTCCCGTCGTTCATCACGACGACTTCCCCGACGCGCGGGTCGCTACCGAGCAACATCGCAACGAGCTGGCTGAGGCCCGGGTCGTCCTCGATGACGAGGATCTTCAACGGGTCTGTCACATCAACCCCACGCGATGAGGCCGAGATCCATCCGGTTCGTCAGATCGGGGTGTGACGGGATCGCACGCACCGCGTAACCGTAAAGGCCTGGGTGCTCCGTCATGAAGGTCCCGCGATAGGAGCACGTGCCCTCTTCGCAACGATCCGCCGTCATCGGCACGACGGTGGGTGACATGAGCTCGCCGTTCGCGCCGACGCGCCCGTGGGCGAGTTGGACCGTGACGTCGTCGGTCGAAAGACGGCCCAAGCGCACGACCGCGTACACCTCACGCTCCTCGCCCAGCTCGGCGGCGACCACGTCGCCGGAGACGTCGGCGATGCGGACGTCCTCCCACTCGTGCCTGATCCGTTCTTTCCAACTCTTGAGCTCGCGCGCCTTGGTCCACGACTCGGCTGCGATCGCCGACGCGCTTGCCGCCGCCGGTTCGTACAGCTGCTCGACGTAGTCGCGCAGCATGCGGTCGGCGCCGACGTAGTGCCCGAGGGACGAGATCGAGGACTTCATGCGCTCGAGCCACCGGCGCGGGACGGGGCCCTCCGAGCGGTCGTAGAAGCGCGGCACGATCTCCCGCTCGAGGAGGTCGTACAGGGCGCTCGCTTCGACGCGGTCCTGGTGCGCGTCGTCGGCGTACTCGTACACGCTACCGATCGCCCACCCGTTACTCCCGTCGTAGCACTCGTCCCACCAGCCGTCGAGGATCGAGCAATTGAGCGTGCCGTTGATCGCCGCCTTCATGCCGCTCGTCCCGCATGCTTCGAGTGGGCGTCGTGGATTGTTGAGCCACACGTCGCAGCCCTGACACAGGACGCGTGCCACTTCCATGTCGTAGTCCTCGATGAAAACGAAGCGGCTGCGGATCTCGGGATCGGCGGCGAAGTGGTGGAGGCGCTGGATCATCTCCTTGCCCCCATCGTCGAGGGGGTGCGCCTTGCCCGCCATCACGAGCTGGATCGGCCGATCGCCCGACAGGAGCAACCTCCGGATCCGGTCCAGGTCGGACAGGATCAGCGTCCCTCGCTTGTACTGCGCGAAGCGCCGGGCGAAGCCGATCGTGAGAAGGGTGGGGTCGAACACGTCCTCGGTCCAGGTGAGCTCGCTGGAGGAAGCACCGCGCGCCGCCAGCTGCCGCCGCAGTCGCTCTCTCACGAAATACACGAGGCGTTCGCGCGCTCGTTCGCGGGCCCGCCACAGCTCTGCGTCCGGGACCTCGGTGATCTTGTCCCACGCCGCATCGCCCGTTTCGGTCCAGCCCCGGGCGAGCCTCCGATCGAACAATTCGAGGATCTCGGGGCCGATCCAGGTCGACGCGTGGACCCCGTTGGTGACCGAAGTGATCGGCACCTCGTCCTGTGGGATGTCCGGCCACAGATCCGAGAAGATCGCCCGCGACACGACGCCGTGCAGCTTGCTGACCGCGTTGGCGTGGCCGGCGAGATGCAATCCCATGATCGCCATGTTGAACAACGAGTCGGCCAGGTCTTCATCGGCGCTCGGCGTCGCTTGCCCGAGCGCGATGAACCGCCCCATGTCGGTGTCGCATTCCTTCACGAAGGAATCGAAATACCGCTCGATCAGATCGCCTTTGTAGACGTCGATGCCGGCGGGGACCGGCGTATGGGTCGTGAACACGGTCGCGACGCGGACCGCTTCGAGCGCCTCGTCGAAGGAGAGGCCCTGAGTCGTGACCAGCTCACGGATGCGTTCAACGCCGAGGAAACCGGCGTGGCCCTCGTTCGAGTGGTACACGTCGGGTTCGTAACCGGCCGCCCGCAGGGCCCGAACGCCGCCGATGCCGAGCACGATCTCTTGACGCAGACGGTGGTCGGTGCCGCCCCCGTAGAGGCGGTCCGTGATCCCGCGTTCCTCGAGATCGTTCTCTTCGACGTCGCAGTCCAGCAGCAGCAGAGGGATGCGACCGACGTCGGCTCTCCACAACTGGGCGACGCACCGCGCGCCGGCCATGTCGACCTCGATCTTCAGCGGCTGACCGTCGCCGTCGGTGACGAGGGTCAACGGCATGCCGTGTGGATCGAGGGCCGGATACCGCTCCTGCTGCCACCCGTCGGCGTTCAGTTGCTGGCGGAAATAGCCCTGGCGGTAGAGGAGGCCGATCCCTACGAGCGGGATACCCAGGTCGCTCGCCGCCTTGAGGTGATCGCCGGCGAGAACGCCGAGGCCCCCCGAGTAGATCGGGAGCGCCTCGGAGACCCCGAACTCGGGCGAGAAGTACGCGACCTGCTTCAGGGGAGACGTCGCTCTGTTCTGGAACCACCGGGGCTCGGTCAGGTAGGTGCGCAGCTCGTCTTCGACCGACGACAGGAACGACAGGAACGGCTTGTCCTGCGTCAGGGCTTCGAGGCGCTCGCTCGTCGTCAGACCCAACATCCGTACCGGGTTGTGCTCTGCGGTCTCCCAGGCATCGGCGTCGATCCAGTTGAACAGCTCGGTCGCCCGCCGATCCCACGACCATCGGAGGTTCATCGCCACTTCCGACAGCACCGAGAGACGAGCCGGCAGTGAGGCACGAACGGCAAAGCTACGGATCGCTTTCATGGGGTAAGAGTCTCACAGCGGCGCAGGCGAACCGTTAGTTTCGGAACGTCCGATAACTCCGAGGGGGCACCATGGCTCGCACCACCGATCGACCGTCGCCGGCCGATCTCGCACGTGGTCGTGCGGTGATCGAGCACGTCGCGCCCGAGATCGATTGCGGGCGGTTCCGGGCCAAGGCGGTCGTGGGCGACGAGGTCCAGGTTCAAGCCGACATATTTCGGGACTCAACCGACGTCTTACGTGCCGCGATCCGCTACCGGGGTCCGTCCGGCCGGTGGCAGGAAGCCCCGATGAGCCCTGTGGAGAACGATCGCTGGAGCGGCTCTTTCCCGGTGAGCGAGATGGGGCGCTACCGCTATCAGATCGTGGCGTGGACCGACCCGTACTGGACGTGGGCCCGCGATCTCCGCACCAAGGCGGAGGCCGGTCAGGACGTATCGGTCGAGCTCGAAGCCGGCGCGCTCCTGTTCGAGAGCCGCATCGAGGGTCTTCCCGCCAAAGACAAGAAGGTGCTGACCTCGGCCGTCGCTGCGATGCGCGGGAAGGGAAGCGGTGGTGGACTCGATGGGGTCACCCCGCTGGTTGCGGCGGCACTGTCCGGCGAGGTGGAGAAGGTCATCGCGTCGGCTCCGGATCGGTCCGACTCGACGCAGTCCTCGGTGCTGGAGCTGACCGTGGATCGAGAACGGGCTCGCTTCGGGGCCTGGTACGAGTTCTTCCCCCGCTCGACCGGAACGAAGACGAAGCACGGCACGTTCAAGACCGCGGCGAAACACCTGAACCGGATCGCAGGGATGGGGTTCGACGTCGTATATCTGCCCCCGATCCATCCGATCGGCCGGGCGTTCCGTAAGGGCAAGAACAACACGCTAGAGGCGGGTCCGAAAGACGTCGGTGTGCCGTGGGCGATCGGAAGCGACGAGGGCGGCCACAAAGACGTCCATCCCGAGCTCGGAACGATCGAAGACTTCGACGAATTCGTTGCCCAGGCATCTCGGCTCGGCCTCGAGGTGGCACTCGACTTCGCGATCCAATGCTCGCCCGACCATCCGTGGGTGAAGGAGCATCCCGACTGGTTCGAGCACCGCGCCGACGGCAGCATTCGTTACGCCGAGAACCCTCCGAACGAGTACCAAGACGTCTGCCGCGTCGACTTCGACACGCAAGACC
>DASSMG010000226.1:0-2738 GCA_035688995.1 Actinomycetota bacterium | reverse complement strand
GGCATCGCCAGGACACTGACGAGGACCAGCACCGCCGACACGATGAACCACAGGTTCCGCTTGCCGATGAAGTCGACGTTGGTTTCGCCGTGGTAAAGCCGGGCGATCACGTTCATGGAGCCACCTCTGCCGGGGGCGGCGTCTTGAGACCCAGAGCGTTACGAACCCCGATGAAGCGTCCCTCGGTGAACCATTTGGTCCGGCCCAGCAGATTGACGGCCGGACGCGTGAAGTAATACGTGACGGCGACGTCGATCACGGTCGAGATACCAAGAGTAAGAGCGAAACCGCGCACAGGGCCGACCGCCAGGAAGAACAGGATCACTGCGGCGACACCGGTGACGGCATCGGCCACCAGGACCGTCTTGAACCCTCGGGCCATACCGCGCTCGATCGCGGCCCGCATGCTCTTCCCGGAGTGCACCTCGTCCTTTAATCGTTCGAACGACACGATGAAAGAGTCCGCGGTGACACCTATCGACACGATGATGCCGGCGATGCCGGCGAGGCTGAGCGACAGATTGCTCGAGTGTCCGAGGAAGGCGAGGATCGCGTAGATCAGTGCGGTGAACTCGGCCAGGCCGAGCCACACGATGAGACCCAACGCCCGGTAGTACAGAAGGACGTAGATCATCACGAGCCCGAGACCGAGGAAACCGGCGGTCAGGCCGGCGCTTAGCGAGTCACGCCCGAGCGTCGGCGACACTTTCTGGACCTGGTCGATCTTCAGCGTGATGGGCAACGCACCGGTCTGAAGAACGAGTGCGAGGTTCTTGGCCTCGGTTTCGTCACCCACGTCGATCGAGGTCTTACCGCCTGCGATCCCGGTACCGCAGACCACCCCACCGGACGCGCCGGCCTCCTGCGGCGACTTCATCCCCGCGGCAGATTGAACCCTTCCGTCGAGGACGATGGCGACCTGGCTCTTGACCGTCTCGCCCTTGTCGCGCAGACAAGCGAGATCGCTCGTGAACGATGCCCACGTCTTCGCGCCTTGGTCGTTCATGTCGATCGACACCGACCAGTTGTTCCCGGTCGTCTGGTTGATCACCGCTTCTGCCTTGGTGACAACGTCACCGGTGAGTACGGCCGGCTTCAGCTTGTAGAGGGTGTTGTCGTCCTTACCCGGATAGACGACGGTTTCGTCGTTGACCGAGCTGTCGGTGTCCTTCGTGACATCGGGAGCCTTCTTGTCGGTCGCTTGGTACGTGGCTTCGACCTGACGGAACGTCAACTGTGCCGTCGTTCCGACGAGTTTCAGCGCCTGGTCCTCATTCTTGAGTCCGGGGAGCTGGATGAGGATGTTGTCGCTGCCGGCCCGCGTGATGTCGGGATCGACGGCGCCGATCTTGTCGATCCTGTCCCGCAGGATCTCAACCGTCTTGTCGAGGACCGCGGAGTTGGTCGACCCTTCGCCTTCGGCGTGCATGATGATGCTCACCCCGCCGGCCAGGTCGAGGCCCTCGCGCGGCGCCCACCCGGCAAGGATCGCCGCACCGGCGCCGCCGAACGCGACGAGAAGACTCGCGATGAAGTAGATCTTGTAACGCCCCGGTTTCATCGGTGCCTAGGTCCCCGTCTCTTCCAACTCGTCCGACTCGTCGTCCTCGGTCGCGCCCATCTCGAGCTCGTCGTCCTGCACCACCTGCCGGATCGCGCTCTTCATGATCCGGATCGTGGTTCCCGGTGCGATCTCGACCTCGAGATAGTCCTCCGCGATCGACCGCACCGTCGCATATATCCCGCCGAAAGTGATGATCTCGTCACCGGGACCGACGTTCTCGATCATCTGGCGATGCTGCTGCTGGCGTTTCTGGTTGGGACGCCACAGGATCAGCCAGAACGTCACGAAGATCAGAACCAGAAAAACGAGTTGTCCTAGCACGAGATGTCCACTTCCTCTCCCGATGTGCGGCGAGCCCTGGTGCCCCGATGGCCCACGCGAAGCGAGCCGCTCGGGCGGCTCGGGGACCGATCCTAGAGGATAAAGCGGACGGCCGGTTAGAAGGCGTCAGTCGAACAGCCGCTCGGCCTCGGTGGGGAGCTCGACGTCGAGATGAGCGAAGGCCGCTCTGGTGGCAACCCGGCCCCGCGGGGTCCGCCGGATGAACCCGAGCTGCATCAGGAACGGTTCGTAGACGTCCTCGATGGTGTCGGGTTCCTCACTGACCGTCACCGCCAGCGTCGACACGCCGACCGGTCCTCCCCCGAACCGTCGAACGAGAGCGTCGAGGATCGCGATGTCGACCTTGTCGAGGCCCTTGTCGTCGACCCGGAAGACCTCGAGTGCTTTCCGGGCGACCGGCCCGTCGATGACCCCCTCGGCTCGTACCTGAGCGAAGTCGCGGACCCGCCGCAGCAACCGGTTCGCGATCCGGGGCGTGCCGCGCGAGCGCCGAGCTATCTCGGACGCTCCGTCGGGGTCGATGTCGACCTCGAGGATGTGGGCGGAGCGGTGCACGATCGTCTCGAGATCCTCGGCCGGGTAGTAGTCGAGCCGCTCGGCCAGCTCGAAGCGCGAGCGCAGGGGCCCGGTGATCAGGCCCGCCCGGGTCGTCGCCCCGACGAGGGTGAAACGTGGAAGATCGAGCCGCAACGTGTGCGCGCTCGGTCCCTTGCCGATGACGAGATCGAGTTGCCCGTCCTCCATGGCGGGATAGAGGACCTCCTCGACGAGACGCGGCAACCGGTGGATCTCGTCCACGAACAAGACGTCACCGTCACCCAGGTTCGTGAGG
>DASSMG010000225.1:0-4464 GCA_035688995.1 Actinomycetota bacterium | reverse complement strand
CGCCCCGGCTGGGGACGCTCGTACGTCGATTCGGTCTGAGGAAGTGCGCGACCGGTCGGGTCCTGTTCGAGGGTCATGCGTCCCGCTTTGCCCTGAAGGATCGAGTCGTACTGCGCCTCGACCCCCTCCAGGCCGTTGCCGTCGATGTCCACGAAGCCGAGGACGTGCGATGCGAGATCGCCTCCCGGGTAGTAACGCTTCGATTCGGGCTTCATGTAGACGCCGGCCAGATCGAGCGCCTTGACCTTGTTGGCGAGCTTGGGCTCCACCTGCCTCTGGATGTACTCGAAGCGGTCCCCGGGGATCGTGCCCGTGAGGGCTTTCACGGCGTCGGCCTGCGAGATGTCGAGCACCGAAGACAGTTGCGACGCCTCGGCCGACACGTTGTCGACGAGCGAGGGGTCGGCGTAGATCGTCTGAAGATCCACGGATATCGCGAGCGGGTCGCCGTATCGGTCGAACACCGAACCGCGGCGAGCCGGGAAAGTAACGACCCGTTGCCGCTGAGCCGCCGCGAGCTTGGCGTACGCGGGTGCCTCCACGATCTGGAGGACGAAGAGACGACCCGCAACCGCGGCGAAAGCGAGACAGAAGAACACGAACAGCGCGATGAGACGCCGGCGCGACATCGCTAGCTCGCGTCTCTCGGTTGCCGTCATCCGGCCCCGATTAGAAAGAGAGGTCGACCCCGAACGGGCCGACCTCTGAGCTGTTCTTCGCGCGGGACGTCGAGGTGGCGCCATCTAAGGTCCTTCCGCCGACGAGGAGTAGGGATCGGAGGCCGCGACCCCGGATGAGACCGTTGCCGCGTGACGGTTCGGGATCGATGCGATCTGGGAGCGGTGCCCGACCTTCGCCACGATGTACTCGATCTGGTCGGGAGCCGGATCGACCATGCCGAGCGTCGAACGCGCGTAGCGCTCGATCCGTGCCGCACTGTCGAGCTGCGCCGATTCCAGTAGTAGTTCCTCGTGCCGCGCGTCCGCCGATTCGAGTTTCTTGCGGAGGTCGCCGAGCCGGAACGCGGACTGCGCGAGGACGACCTGCTCGAGAAGCACGCCGGCGACGATCGCGGCGACGACGATCCCCCCGACCACCGCGAACATGCCAACGCGAGTGGTCCTCGTTCGCTTGATGAGCTTGTGCGAGCGGCCCTTGCGCCGAACCAGGTGGAGATGCCGGGCCGGCACGAGGGCGCGCTCGCGAATGGTGGCCGGACGCGCGCTCATACGGCGGTCCCCAACCGCTCGACGGCACGCAGCTTGGCCGCCGACGCGCGCGGATTGCTCTCGATCTCACTCTGTGGGGGCCGGATCGGTCGCCGGGTCAGGATCCTCACGCGGGCCTCGGCGCCGCAAGTGCACACGGGGAAATCGGGAGGGCACACGCACCCACGGGCGGCGTCGACGAATGCCTCTTTGACGATGCGGTCCTCGAGCGAGTGGTACGACAAGGCCACGACGCGCCCGCCGACGGCAACTGCATCGATCGCGTCGTCGACCGCGCGCTCCAACGCGTTCAATTCGTCGTTGACTTCGATCCGGATCGCCTGGAAGGTGCGACGAGCGGGATGGCCACCGGTCCTGCGGGTCGCCGCCGGGATCGCGTTCTTGACGACCTCGGCCAGCTCCTCGGTGTCGGCCACGGGACGCGCCGCGACGATCGCATGTGCAACCCGCGTCGCGAACCGCTCCTGCCCGTAACGCCGCAGCACGGTCGCCAGATCCCCCTCCTCGTACTCGTTCACGACCGTGGCCGCGGACAAAGGGGCAGAGGGGTCCATCCGCATATCTAGAGGCCCTCTCGCACGGAAGCTGAAGCCGCGCGCCGGATCATCGAGTTGGGGTGAGGAAACGCCAAGGTCGAAAAGGATTCCGCGAACCTGCGTAACCCCGAGTCGTTCCAGTACGGACGCGAGGTTCTTGAAGTCGTCACCAACGAGCCGAACGCGTTCCTCGTAAGCGGCGAGGTTGGCGCGACTCTCTTCCAACGCGACCCGATCGCGGTCGAGACCGAGGAGCTCCGCGTTCGGTGCGGCGTCGAGGACGGCTCTGGCATGGCCGGCGCGTCCGAGCGTGGCGTCGACGAACACGCCTCCTCCCCTGAGAGCCGGTTCGAGAAGCTCGACGACCGCTCGGGCGAGGACGGGATCATGCTCCACTTAAGAGACATCGCCTCAGTGGCCCAGGGCATGCGTCGCGAGGGCGACCATGCCGAGCACGCTGCCGACGGACGTTCCGCTCAGCGCGAGGACGACGATGCCCTGTCCCACCTCGCGCACGATGTTGGGCTTGCTTGCGATTGCGTCCCGGTTCACGACCCCCTCCTTCATCCCTAGTCCTTAGAAACTCAGGCCGCCGGCCCGCTCGTTGAGCCCGTCCTGATCGAGCTCGTTCGCGGCCCATTGCTGCGGCTCCCAGATCTCGGCGTGATCGATGGCACCCACGACGACGACTTCCTTGTCGATGCCGGCGTGGTCGCGCAGCTTCTGAGGGACGTTGATGCGTCCTTGCTTGTCGATCAGGTCGACATGCGTTCCCGCACCGAGCGTCCGGATCAGCTTGCGTGCGTCCTCGTTGCTCTTGGGCTGTGCGAGCAGCTGTCCCCGGAACGTCTCGAACCCCTCCTGGCTGAACACGGCGATGCAGTTGTCCATGTAGCGAACGAGGACGGCGGTGTCCCCGCCGAGCGCATCGCGGATCCGCGACGGCACGATCAAGCGCCCCTTGGCGTCGATCGTGTGGCGGTACTCCCCGAAGAAGGACAACTGCTCTCCCCTGCTGGCCGACCGTGGAGCTCCACCGGGAGGGTCGGTGACCGGGTGCATGCGACCGGGAGTCACCATTTCCCCCCACTTCACTCCACTTGTCGCCAAACAATGGTCCCGACCCGCCCCAAAGTCAACAACTTGCTCCCCAATTACAGTCTTGTAATTCGGTTGCTTGTGTTGTTCCTGTTAACGCGTGTGTTTGCTTGAGGTAGCCACTAAGTGGATGAATCGGACCAACCAGACACGATCGGGCGCGACGAGAAAGATCGAGATTGAGGTCCGAAGGTGGGGTGGGTTCCCCGTTACTTCGCGGCGTGCGTCGGGGGGCGGTGCAGGTACGGCTCCCACTGGGGATCGACCCGCTCGACCGCCACCATGATCCACACGGAGTCGTGAGGGGGTCGAGGAGGCCGGCGCAGGCGCAGCCCCACGTCCTGGGGGCTCCGGTTCTCCTTGCGGGCGTTGCAGGGGCGGCAGGCGGCAACCACGTTGTCCCACGTGTGCGTCCCCCCGCGACTGCGAGGCACGATGTGGTCGACGTTCTCCGCCTTGGCGCCGCAGTACTGGCATTCGAAGTCGTCCCGAACGAACACGGCCCTCCGCGACAGCGAGGCCCTCGCCCGGTACGGGACCTTCACGAAGTAGTTGAGGCGGACGACGCTCGGAGCGCGGATCTCGAGCGATTCCGAATGGAAGACCTGGCCGTTCTCGTGGACGACCTCGGCTTTGCCTTTGAGCGCAAGCACGAGTGCCCGCCGGACCGGAACCACGCACAGCGGTTGAAAGGAGGCGTTTAAGACCAGGGCGCTCCCCAAGGTGGAGCGAGTCTATATCCGCGCCCCCCTGAACAGGGGGCACGAGAGCCGGGGATCCGGCCCTCAGGCGTCGCCGGCGCGCAACCCTTCGACGTAGCGGTGGAACGCGAGGTGGTCGGAGGTGCATTCGGTGGTCTCGCCGTCCTTGGACAACTTGACGGTGTCGGCGGGCCCCCCCGGCGCATCCGGTTCTTCGGTTATCTCGTCGACCTGCCACCCCTCGTCGATCAGGGAGCGGAGCCTCTCGAGCTCCGGATCGTCACCCCACCCGGCCATTCGTTTCCTCCCGCGACGTTCGCCGCGGCCCGTGCCGCGGATCTGGTGCGCCGGCCGGACAACCTCACCCGGCGGCGCGGGACCCGGACTCTACTAGGGGGCGTATAGGCGTGGCGCTGCTAGGCTCGCCGAACCTTCGAAGGGGACGAGAGGAAGCGCTTGTCATGGCCAACGACACCAGTAGTAGCGGCGCGAACCCCACCGCCTTCGACCAGTTCCAGATGTTGTTCGAGCGGATCGCGGGAAACGTCGAGCGGATCATCCAAGGAAAGGATGAAGTGATCCGCCTCGCGCTGGTCACGCTCGTGGCAGAGGGTCACCTCCTCCTGGAAGACGTGCCCGGCGTCGGCAAGACGATGCTCGCGAAATCTCTGGCTCGAACCCTCGGATGCACGTGGCAGCGCATCCAGTTCACCCCCGACCTTCTTCCGACGGACGTCACGGGGGTCAACCTGTGGGACAGCCAGGCGCAAACCTTCCGCTTCAAGAAGGGCGCCGTGTTCGCGAACATCTGTCTCGGCGACGAGATCAACCGAGCTTCTCCGAAAACGCAGTCCGCGTTGCTCGAGTCGATGGAAGAACGTCAGGTCACCGTCGACGGCA
>DASSMG010000224.1:0-6769 GCA_035688995.1 Actinomycetota bacterium | reverse complement strand
CGCCCCGGGACCCCGGGATGCAGCCGTTCTTCGTTCGGGGTGACTGCGCTACAGACAGCACCGCGAACATCACCAACTGCAAGGAGATCGGCCTCGTCCACGCGACCTTCGACGCGGCGGCGGGAACGATCACGATCCCCGTTCCCCTCTCGGTCATCCACGCGAAGCCGGGCTCCAGGATCGCTCCGGCCACGAACATCTTCGGCGGCACGATCAGCGCATCGCCCGCCACCTACTACTCCGAAAGCGTCTACCCGATGGACACCCTCGTCGTAACCAAGACCTACACGGTCCCGAAGAAGTAGGAGGCGGATGATGAACGGAATCAAGAGATTCGCAGCGGTCGCCGGTGCGGTCGCGCTCGCAGTCAGTTGTTTCGGAACAGCCGCAACGGCCAAGACCGCCAAGCCGCTCGTCGTCGGCACCGACGCCGCAGGCGACTGGGGTCAAGCCGTCGACCCGACGCTCGCCCCCGTGGGCGACGCGCTCGGTCAGGATCTAACGGGCGCCAGCATCTCCGGCGACGCGAAGACGTTGAATTTCGTCATCTCGCTGAACTCGTTGCCGCCGACCGGCGGCGTTCCCGAGATCAGCCGCTACACGTGGGACTTCAACGTCGGCAAGCTCTTCACCGAGCTCGACGGCAAGTTCACGAACTACAGCCGTGGTGCGTGCGACCCCACTGCGGGCAACTGCCCGCCGCCGCGTGACCCCGGTCTCCAGCCGTTCTCCGTCCGCGGTGACTGCGGCGTCGCCAGCGACACCGGCACAACCGTTACGACGTGCAAGGAGATCGGTCTCGTCCAGGCGACGTTCGATGCCGCCGCGGGCACCATCACGATCCCGGTCCCGGCCGCAATGATCCACGCCAAGCCCGGCTCGAAGATCACGCCGGCGGCGAACCTCTTCGGCGGGTCCATCAGTGCCGCACCTGCAGCGTTCTTCACCAGCAGCGCGATGCCCATCGACACCCTCGTCGTCACCAAGACCTTCACGGTTCCTCGCTAGGCGAGCAGAGAAAAAGGAGAGCAGAAAGATGAAGAAAGGACTCCGAGCGCTCGTCGCGGCGAGTGCAGTAACGGGACTGATCGTGGGGGCCGTAACCGGTTCCTCGGCGGCTCCCCGCAACAACCCCCTCAAAGGTGAGGGGAAGAACATGAAGATCGTTGCGAACGTCGGCTACCCCGGTGGTACCGACATGGAGTTCGCCACGATCAAGGGCCATGACTACGCATTCGCGGGTTCGGCCTCCGGTGTCGGCGGCGCCAAGGCCGGCGCCCTGCACGTCATCAACATCGACAACCCGGCGAAGCCGAGAGTTGCCGCCACGTTGAACTGCAGCCTGTACCAGGCCGACATCCAGATCAGCTACGACCAGAAGACGGTCATCATGGGTGCCGACTCGGCCGGCGGCCCCGACGGGTGCCTCGCTCTCGGCCAGGCCGGTTTCATGACGGTCGACATCCGCAACCCGATGAAGCCGAAGCCGATCGGTTTCGCAGCGATCCCTGCGGGTTCGCACAACACCACGGCGCACCCGACCAAGCCGTACGTCTACAACTCGGATTCCGAGCTTGCGAAGCGTGGCGAGATCCAGATCTGGTCGATCAAGGACCCGAGCAAGCCGAAGCTCGTCAACACGATCCCGAGCCTTCCGCACAGCCCGCACGACATCAGCTTCAACAAGGACGGTTCGCTGATGGTCACCGCGGCGATCAGCCACTTCGACATCTACGACACGTCCGACCCCGAGAACCCCACGCTGCTCTACGAGGGCCAGTGCCCAGGTTGCTCGATCACCCACGACGCCAAGTTCACGCCGGACGGCAAGCACATCGTCATCGGTGACGAGGGCGGCGGCGGCGGCGCCTACCCGTGCCCGGGTGGCGCGCTGTACTTCTACGACTTCTCGACTCCTCCGGTGCCGGTTCTGACCGGTGTCTACGAGCCGGATGAGTTGGTGCTTGCCAAGGACGACCAGGGTGGCCCCGAGGGCTGCACCGCCCACGTGTTCGACTTCAACGACAAGGGCAACCTCGTATCGATCTCGTGGTACTCGGCCGGCACCCGTCTGCTCGACATCTCGAGCATGATCGGCCCCAGCTTCGGTGGAAACACCGCGGCGGGCGTCCAGGAGCTCGGCTGGTTCGAGCCGGACGGCGGCGTCAGCTGGTCGTCGAAGATCTACACGAACGACAAGTACATCTTCAGCAACGACGAGAACCGCGGTTTCGACGTCTTCCAGTACACCGGTAAGTAAGACCTAAACCGGCAAAAAGGCGGGCAGACGGGCCCCCGGGGATTCCCCGGGGGCCCGTGCCTTTTGTCACTTCTTGTCACTTTTCTCCGCAGGGAGGGCACGGGGGAGAATGGCCCCCCATGGAGAACCTGTGACCCTGTGATGAAGCTCGTGCGCGCCCTGGTGGCTCTCGCCACGCTCGCTCTGGTTGTGGTCCCGCTGGGGGCCAGCTCGGCCCAGTCCTGCCCGGGCGTCACGGAGCGGGCCCCTTTCGTCGTCATCGACCGACCCGCGTTCCCCACCGGCCCCGCCGAGCTCACCGGCTACGCGGTCGATGCGTATTCGCCCGCACAGATGTACGCGACGAACGGCCAGGCACTGATGGTCACGGCCGACATGGGTTGCCAGTGGCAGCCGCGTTTCCTGATCGACACGCTTCCGTCACTCGACAAGCCGATCTCGTCGGTGAACTCGACGATCGTGGACGTCGACTCTCCGATCAGCAACTACGCGCATCACAACGTGTACCTGACGGTGGCGGAGAAGATCGGGCCCGTCACCCGCCCCCACGTCGTCGTCAGTCGCGACGCGGGGAACAGCTGGAAGCTCATCGACAATGGGCTGCCGGCCGCAACGGGTGACATCCTCGGCCTCTACGTTGCGCCGAACCATCCCGAGGATGTCTATCTCCACACTCTGAACCCGGCCGGCGGCGATCAACTGTTCGCGTCGACCGACGGTGGAGCCAACTGGGAGCAGCGCACGTCACCCACCGACGAGACGACATCGGTCTACATGGCGATCGACCCTCAGAACCCGAACGAGCTGTGGCTCTCCGGTCCCAACGGGCTACTGCACTCGCTGGATGGGGGCCGCACCCGTACGAAGATCAACAGCGTCGCGTCCGGTACCGGGATGCTCGACGTGTGGCACGCGTCCGGGGAGCAATCCCGCGTCATGGTTTACGAGCCCGAGACCTCGACGTTCAGTTTCACCACCGACTCGGGACGAACCTGGAGCCGCATGGGCGGGCCGATCGCGGCCGCGAACGCACTGTCGATGTCGAGCACTTCGGCATTCGACATCTTGGTGTCGCTGCACCAGGGCATCTACCGGCTGCAGGATTCCGCCACCGGGCCCGTGTGGCGGTGGCTGGGGACTCCCCCACGCGACGTCCTCGACATCAAGAGCGACCGCCTCCCGACACCATCGTTCTACGGACGAACCTCTGCCGAGATCGTCAAGTACACCCCGGCGTCGTCGGTGACGCTGAGCCCGTTCGAGGTCCACGCCGCGTCGGTGACGGGACAGGTGCCACACCTCCTTCCGGAGCACACGAACCTCACTTTGCGTCCGCACGAGCAGAAGCAGGTCCCTTACAAACTCGATCTCCCACCGCTGCCGAACCCACTCGACGTGTTCTTCGTCGTCGACACGACGCAATCGATGGAAGCGTCGATCGACGGGTTACGACGTGGGATGCAGGCGATCATCGACCAGCTCGCTAGCAAGGGCCTCGACGTCGAGTTCGGCGTCGGGGAGATCAAGGACTACCCGATCCCCGGCTACGGCGACGCGCAGCAGGGCGACTTCCCGTACCGGCTCGACCGCCGGATCGGCCCCCCCGACGACGAGCTGAAAGCGGCGCTCGAACGGCTCGAGTCGTCCGGTGGTGGCGCGGTGGACGCCCCCGAATCGCAGCTCACCGGTCTGTACCAGGCGGCGACCGGCGAAGGCGACCCCCCGTGGGTTCCCGCCGGCCAGGATGCGGGCTTCCGGCCCGGTGCCACCAAGGTCATCGTGAACATCACCGACGCGCCGTTCCACGACGAGCCGCAGCATCCGTCGCCTCCGTTCGAGAGCGTCGTCTCCGCCCTGCGCAACAAGGGCATCCTGCAGATCGGGCTCGCGATCTACGGGCCGCGGGGCGCCCGCGGTCTGCCCGACCTCCGACGGATGGCCGACGAGACCGACACCGTGGCTCCCGAGCCAGTGGACTGCGACGGCGACGGCAAGCCCGACCTCGAAACGGGAACCGCGCTGGTCTGTGAGATCACCGACCAGGATTACGACGGCGCACTGAACCTGGCCCCCGCCATCGTGGCCACGCTAGAAGCCGTGACGCAAGAGGTCCCGGTCGAGATGGAAGCCGCCGACGTTCCCGAACTCGTCGCCGACATCTCTCCTGCGCTCATCCCCTCGGTCGACCTCAAGGAGAAGAACGAGCTCGACTTCGACGTCACTTACTCGTGCCCACCGTCGCTGTTCGGCAAGACGCAGAAGGTGACGCTCGAGGCGAAGGTTTCGGGAACGACCGAAGCAACGACGACAACGACCGTGAAGTGCAAGCCCCCGATCGAGACGAAGAAGCCCGACAAGGTGCTTCCCCAGATCGTGTCGCGTGCTTTGGCGGCACCCATCGCGGTCCTGGCTCCCCCACCGCCGGCGCCTCCGGTGATCGAGAACTTCCCCGGGTCGCAGTCGGCCGCTCAGGCACAAGGAGCGATCGCTACCGAGGAGCAGGAGGAGCTGCAGGTCGCGACCGTCCAGCAGCGAGCGCGCTACCAACCCAAAGGTGAGGACGAATATCGCTTCAGTTCGCTCCGCGAAACGCAGCCGTCACCGGCTCCGTTGTACACGGCGACCGCACTGCTCACTGCGGCGTTCGCGGTCGCTACCGCGCTGCGAAAGCGAGCCCAAGCCGCAGTAGTGAAGAACCGCTCCCGCCGCTAGCTCCCGTTCTTTCTAAACATGCCCGGGATAATCCCGGCTATCCGTAGAAGAACGTTTCGCAGACGACTAGAAGCCGCTGGATTGCGGGAAGATCACGCTCGAGCTGCGGCGCTCGAGCAAGCCGTAAGCAAAGGCTTCGTGCATCGCGTCGACGAGACCCGGCTCGAACTGCGTTCCCGAGTGATGCCGTAACTCGTTCATCGCCTCTTCGGAGCTGAGAGCCGGCGCGTAGGTTCGGTACGAAGTCATCGCGTCGTAGGCGTCGGCCACCGCAATGATGCGCGCTTCACGGGGGATATCGAGCATGGACAGACCGGTCGGGTAACCGGTGCCGTCCCACCGCTCGTGGTGATGCAGCACCGCGGGAACCAGCTTCGTCATCTCCGGGATCCGGGACAGAAGGCTCGCTCCGAAGATCGGATGCAAGCGAACGAGGTGCATCTCGTCGTCGGTGAGGGGGCCGTGCTTGCGCAGGACCTTCTCGGGGATGCCGATCTTTCCGATGTCGTGGACGAGAGCGGCACGTCGCACGTTCTCGATCTCGGAAGGAAGGAACTCGCACATCCGCGCCAGGATCGCGGCGCAGTCGGCGACGCGGGCGGAATGTCCGGCGGTGTAGGAGTCGCTCCCGTTGACCACATCCACGAGCATGTGGACGAGCTGGCTGCGATCGTCCTCGGGGAGTTGGGTTTGGAGCGCCTCGGCCAGCCTCTTGGAAAAGCTGCCGGCAACCGTGTTCAAGCCCCCACTCCCTCCTGTTCGGACTAGTTCGATAGGACTATCGGCACCGCGGACCTATCCCTTAAGGGCACAATCTCCCGATGACCGACGCGCTGGTAGTGACTTCGTCGTTCCTTCCGGGCCGCGGGGGGATCGAGTCCTACCTGTCGGCGCTGTGCGATGCGGTCGCCCCCCGGCTGGCGGTCATGGCCCGGGCGCGCCGGGACGGGGTTCGGCTCCCCGACGACCTGGGCTATCCCACTATCGGGGGCCCGGGGCCGATGGTGTGGCCCTCGAGAGCGCTCGTAGACGCGGTCGAGACCGCGTGCGGTCGCCTCGGAACCGACCGGGTCATCTTCGGTACGCCGTGGCCCTTGGTTCTGATCGGCCCCCGCTTGGCGGCGCGTGGGCTGCGCTACTCGGTGATCGTCCACGGAGCCGAGATCGTCATGCCGGCCGCGGTGCCCGGCCTGGACCGCGCGCTGGCGGCGGCGCTCGGGGGGGCCGAGCTGCTCCTGCCCGTCAGCCGCTACACCGGCGAGAAACTCGAGTCGTTCCTTTCGGAGAAGGCGAACCGGGTGCCGCCGATCCGGGTGTTACGTGCCCTGGTTGACACCGAGCGGTTCTCTCCCGACGCCGACGTGGAGGCTGCCAGGCGGTGGCTCGGCGTTTCGCCCGAGGCGAAAGTCGTTCTCTATTTCGGACGCCTCGTCGAACGCAAGGGTGTCCACAACGCGATCCGGGCGATGCCGGCGATCCGCGACCGGGTACCCGACGCGCGCCTGGTCGTCGCGGGAACCGGGCCACAACTCGGACGATTACGGCGGCTCGCCGAAAGCCTGCACGTCCCTGCGATCTTCACCGGCCGCGTCCCCCAGGAGCTGGCCGCCGGCGTCTACGCGGCGGCCGACGTGTTCACGCTGCCGGTTACCGACCGGTGGTTCGGTTACGAGATCGAGGGCCTCGGTGTGGTGTTGCTGGAGGCGGCCGCGGCGGGAACGGCTTGCGTCACCGGACGCTCCGGAGGGACGCCCGAGGCGGTCGTCGATGGCGTCACCGGGTTCGTGGTCGATGCTG
>DASSMG010000223.1:0-10545 GCA_035688995.1 Actinomycetota bacterium | reverse complement strand
TGCTTCGACCGGGTGCCCGATTCGGGGTTCGTCACGGAAGGCGCCAAACCGCGGCCCACTCCCACGGTGACGATCACGCCGACCGTCACACCTTCTCCTTAGCGGTGGCGCCTCGGCTGATCGTCCTCGGTTGGGATTCGGCAACCTTCGATGTTGCGGATCTCTTGCTCGCCGACGGGCGGTTACCGGCGCTCGGTGCGTTGGCCGAGAAAGGTTTCCGGGCCCCCCTGCGATCCACGTGGCCGCCGATGACCGACTGCGCGTGGACCTCGGCATTCACCGGAGTCAACCCCGGCAAGCACGGCATCTTCGGATCCTGGTATCGGGCTCCCGGCTCTTATTCGTGCCGCTACTTCTCGGGGCGGGACAGGAAAGCGGCGGCGTTGTGGGAGATCGCCGACGAGCCCCGCTTCCTCGTCTGGAACGTCCCGATGACGTACCCGCCGGAGCGCGTCCACGGGGCCATGCTCGCCGGGTACGGCGCGCCGCCCGGAGCGGTCGTCTCGGAACCCCGCGACCTCCAGACGAGTTTGGCGCAGCGCTGGCCGCTCGTCGATCTTCTCGATCGTGCTCCTCATGGATCGCTCGAGGAATTCCGCGACGACTTGTTACGGGGTCTCGCGGCCCAGGCACAGGCACTTCCCTGGGCGATCCGTGAGATCGATGCCGATGTCGTTCTGGCGGTGTGGCCGCACGTCGACAGGGCACAGCATTTCTTCTGGAACTTCCGCGGAACGCGGCATCCCCTGGCTCCGGTGGTCGACGACGTATACGAGGCCATGGATCGCGCGACCGGAGCCGTTGTCGACGCGTTCCCGGATGCCGACGTGCTGATCGTCAGCGATCACGGTGCCGGAACCCTCAACGGCGATATCAACGTGGGAGCTTTCCTCGCTCAGCACGGACACGCGGAGTTCGCGCGCCCGCGACGATCTCCGGCCTCACTCGTGTGGTCGTTACCACCGTCGGTGCGTCGTCTCGGTCGCCGGGTCGCGCCCGGTCTCGCACGCAAAGCGATGTCGGCTCGCCTGGCGGGGCAACTCGCTCCGTTCGACTGGAACCGGACGGAGGCGTTCTTCGGTTTCCACTCCGACCTGTGGCTGAATCTCGCGGGACGAGAACCGGACGGGATCGTCTCGCCCGATCGGGCGACGGCGGTGGTGAACGAGATCCGTGCCGAGTTGCTGTCTATCGAAGACCCGGCCACCGGCCTTCCCGTGTTCGCGGGGGCGCATACCCGCGACGAGATCTACTCGGGCGAACACGCGGCGCTCGGGCCGGATCTCATGCTGGATCCGTGGTCGGCCGGGTACCGCGTCGCGCCGTCTCGTCGCGCCGGCGACGAGCTCGTCATCCCTCCCGAACCCCTTGCCGGTGTGGAGGCCCCATGGTCGTCCGATCACCGTCCACTCGGGATATTCGTCGCGGGCGGGCCGCGGGTGGCACGAGGTAGCGCGGACGAGTTGAACCTCTACGACGTCACCCCAACTGCGCTGGCGCTACTCGGTGCGTCCATCCCTGAGGGTCTCGACGGCCGCGCCGTGGTCGAGGCGATCGATCCGGGCCACGTGGAGGCGCACCCGATCAGTGCCGGGGGCGCCGTGGCTCGACGCGACGGAGAGGGGGGCGTCTACTCGGACGCCGAGGCCGCCGCGGTGGCGGAACACCTGAAGGAGCTCGGCTACATCGAGTGATCTACGGTGGTGACGACCAGACCTTCTTCTTGTCGCCCGGTCGTGCGTAACGACCCTTGTGGCGTATCGCTTTCCTCATCCGGTGGGCGATCAGTCGCGTTACCACGATCCAGCCGAGAGACACCACGACGAGCAGGACGCAAGCCACGGTCAGCCACGGGTCGCGGAAGAACTCGACGAGGGGTCGCTTAGGCGTCGCCCATAGATGAGCTTCGCCGGCGAGGTTCAGGGCCCAGCGCATGTGCATACGTCCCACTTATCGTCGGTTGGGCTGCGAAGATAAACCGCGTGGACCCAGCCCTCGAAGCCAAACAGTCCCGACTCGAGGCCGTGCTGGCCGATCTCGGCAACGTCGTGGTCGCCTACTCGGGTGGGGTGGACTCCACGTTCCTGGCGGCGGCTGCCGGCCGGGTGCTCGGGTCCCGGGCCCTTGCGGTCACCGCGGTGTCACCTTCGCTGTCCCAGAGAGAGAGGAAAGACGCCGCGGCCCTCGCGTCCGAGCTGGGGTTCCACTCGATGGAGATAGCGACGCACGAGCTCGAGAGACGGGAATACGCCAGGAACGCCCCGGACCGTTGCTATTGGTGCAAGGTCGAGCTCTTCGACGTGCTCGAGCCTATCGCTCGATCGAGGAACGCGGCGATCGCTCTGGGAACCAACGTCGACGACCTCGGCGACATCAGACCGGGTCTGCGCGCCGCGCGCGAGCGTGACGTAGTAGCTCCCCTGGTCGAAGTCGGGCTTACCAAGGCCGAGGTGCGCGAGCTCGCCAGGAAGGAAGGGATCCGCGCGGCCGACAAGCCGCCGTCGCCTTGCCTCGCCTCGCGTATCGCGTACGGGATCGAGGTCACCGAGGAGCGTTTGCGTCGTGTCGACGCGTGCGAGGAAGCCGTCCGCGATCTCGGCTTTGCCGAACTGCGCGTTCGCGACCACGGGGACCTAGCGCGTGTGGAAGTGCCCGTGGCCGATCTCCCTAAGGCTCTTCGGCTCCGCGATGCGATCGTGACCGCTCTCACCTCTGAAGGATTCTCCTTCGTAACGATCGACCTGCGGGGCCTCCGCTCCGGATCGATGAACGAGATGTTGCGTCCTCCATCATTCAGAGCCGGCCACTAACAACTTGTCTCGATCCCTGACGCTCGACATCGTCGTCGTGCTGACGATCGTCTTCGCATGCCTACGTGGGTGGGCGCATCGTTCCTTGCGCGAGGCGGCGACGATCGCCGGCTTCGGCATCGGCGTCGTGGTGGCGATGCTGGCTGCGGGCCCGAGCGGCACGGTCGTAGACGCGCTCGGCCCCGATCGTCACGTTGCAACCGCGATCGCCGCCATCTTCTTCGTCTGTCTCGGGGCTGCCGCCGGGGCGATCTGGGGAGCGCGGTGGGCGAAGCGTTTGCCGGGGGCCGGACCCCGCGTGCTCGATGCCATCGGCGGCGCAGCCCTCGGTGTCTTGCGTTCGCTCCTCGTGGTGGCGCTGGTCCTCTATGGCTTGAATCTCGCATTCGGTCCCGCGACCACGGGAGCAAAGATGGTGACCGGATCGGTGAGCGGTCGGTTCCTCGCGGACCGGGACAGTCCCTTCGTCGCGATGTACGACGCCGTCTTCCGGTCTTCGGGCGGGCTGCGCGAACTACGAAACTGGGCGAAAGGTCGGTACGAGCCCGATGTTGGTTACCGAAGCACCGAACTCGAGGCCACGGACGCGCGCTTGGTCGTCGCTTCGGAAGCCGAACAAGAGATGTTCGATCTGGTCAACAAGGAGAGACGGAAGCACGGATTGTCTCCCCTTCGCTGGTGCGAAGCGTGCGCGGAGGTCGCGAGGAAGCACTCGAAAGACATGTATCGAAACGGTTACTTCGCGCACGTAGATCTGAGCGGCCACGACCCCTTCGATCGCATGCGGGCGGCGGGTATCGGCTATGCATCTGCCGGGGAGAACCTCGCGATCGCGCCGACCGTGATGGAGGCGCACCTCGGTTTGATGGGATCGCCGGACCATCGCAGGAACATCCTGCGGCCGACCTTCGACGAGGCCGGGATCGGCATCTACGACGGGCCCTACGGTCTGATGTGCACGCAGGTGTTCCGGGAACTGCCGTAGGTCAGAGCCACTCCTCGCGGGCCCACGCGATGGTCCTCTCGAGTCCTTCCTCGTAGGAGATCCGGGGCTCCCAACCCAGCTCGGTCTTTGCTCGCGTGATGTCGGGGCGTCGGCGTTCGGGGTCGTCGATCGGACGCTCGACGAAAACGATCTCGGAGCTGGATCGTGCGATATCTCGGATCAACTCGGCTATCCGCAACACGGTTGTTTCGTCGGGATTGCCGATGTTCATGGGTCCCTCGGCGTCGGATACGAGGAACCTGAAGATGCCCTCGATGAGATCGTCCACGTAACACAGAGACCGGGTCTGCGATCCGTCACCGTGGATCGTGAGCGGGTCACCGCGCAGTGATTGATCGATGAAATTCGGCACGGCCCGGCCGTCCTTGCGTCGCATGCGCGGTCCGAACGTATTGAAGATCCGATTGATCTTGACGGGCACCCCATGCGTGCGTTTGTAAGCCATCGCCATGGCCTCGGCATAGCGCTTCGCCTCGTCGTACACCCCGCGGGGCCCGATGGGATTCACGTTGCCCCAGTAATCCTCCGTCTGAGGATGAACCAAGGGGTCTCCGTAGATCTCGGAGGTCGACGCGAGCATGAACGTCGCCCCCGTGGCCTTAGCCAGCCCCAAGGTCTGCCACGTCCCGATCGCGCCAAGTTTGAGCGTGTGGATCGGGTAGTCGAGGTAATCCTTCGGCGATGCGGGAGATGCGAAGTGCAAGACGTAGTCGACATCCTCGTCGACGAACACGCCTTCGATCACGTTGTGTTCGATGAAAACGAAGTCTTTATGGTCGAAGAGACGCTCGATATTGCGGCGACTCCCGGTTAGGAGGGTGTCGAAGCAGATGACACGGAACCCCTCGGTCAAGAGGCGCTCCGCCAGGTGATTCCCGAGGAAACCGGCGCCTCCCGTTAGTACGGCGGTCGGCATCTAGGTGATGGGAGCGCGTCCGACGGGGTAGTACCAGAAACCCGCGTCCGCGATGAGTTGAGGATCGAAGAGGTTGCGAGTGTCGACGATGACCGGGTAGGCCATCACGCTCTTGAGGCGCTCGAGATCCACCGCGAGGAAGTCGCTCCATTCGGTCGCAACGATCACGCAGTGGGCTCCGGCAGCAGCGTCGTATATGTCGTTCGCCAGCTCTAGCTCCGGAAGATCCGCCTTTGCGTTCGACATCGCCTGGGGGTCGTACCCGACGATCTCGGCGCCCTCGTCGATCAGTCTCTTCGCCAAGGTGAGCGCGGGCGAGAAGCGCGTGTCGTCCGTCTGGGGCTTGAAGGAGAGTCCCCACATAGCCAGACGTTTGCCTTCGATGTTCCACACGGCGTCCTTCACTTGCTGTGCGGCAACATCGATCGCTTCGTCATTGATCTTGGCAACTTCGCGCAGCAACCCGAAGTCGTAACCGAGCTCGGTTGCGAGCGCATCGAACGCGGCGAGATCCTTGGGGAAGCAGAACCCTCCGTAGCCGAGGCCAGCGTTCAGAAACTCTCGTCCGATGCGCGGGTCGGAGCCCATCACCTCGGCGACCTGTAGCACATCGCCGCCCGCACGTTCGCAAAGACGGGCGATCGCATTGATGAAAGAGATCTTCATGGACAGGAACGCATTACAAGCGTGCTTGGCGAGCTCTGCCGTCGCGATGTCGGTTTCGATCAACCGAACGCCCTTGGCCGTAAGTGGCTGGTACACAGCGCGCATCACTTCCCGTGCGTGCTCGGTGTCGGTTCCCACAAGGATGCGGTCGGGCTCGAGCGAGTCCTGCACCGCGTGGCCCTCTCGAAGGAACTCTGGATTCGAGCACACGTCTACCGGGTCCGAAGGGCGCTCAAGAATGAGGGCGCGTTTGACCCGGCGAGCGGTGCCGGCAGGCACCGTGGATTTCTCGACCACGACGACTCGTCGACCCGCGTGACGGGCGACGTCGCGCGCCGCGCTCTCGACGGCAACAAGGCTCGCTTCGCCCGACGCCTTGGGCGGCGTACCGACGCACAAGAAGACGACATCGGCGTCCGAAGTCGCGTCGGCGATCTGATAGCTGAAGTTCAGTCGTCCCGCTTCGGTCTCGCGGGCGAGAAGTTCCTCGAGCCCGGGCTCGTGGAACCACGGGCGTCCCGAGAGGATGGTGTCGATCTTCTCGCGGTCGGAGTCGTTACCAACCACCTCATGCCCGAGCGCTGAAAGGGTGGCGCAGGTTACGAGGCCAACGTGGCCCGTCCCGATCACCCCGATGCGCATCGAACCGGTCCCTGTGGGAACCCCGTCACAGACGGACTACGGGGCAAGTCAGTGTGCGGCTGATCCCTTCGACGGATTGGATCTGGGAGACCACGAGCTGACCGAGCGTGTCCATGTCGGGAGCGCTGACGCGGGCGATGACGTCATAGGGACCGGAGACGTCCTCGGCGTGTTCGACGCCGGCTAGATCCCGGATCTGGCGCGCGACCTGAGCGGCGTTGACCGCAGTTTGGATCAGGATGTATGCGCTTACTTCTTCCGCCATCTCAGCTCCCGGTGGACGAGGAATCGCATCATGCCATGCGCCGGCGCCTCCCCTTCGCCGCCGTACACCTCGCACTTCATGGCGGCCGGGCAGGCCGTGACGAGGTTAGCCTCCGAACATGCCCCCGTTCAGCGCCCTGATCGTCGATTACGGCGGCGTCCTGACTACGCCCATCCAGGATTCGATGATGGTCTTCGCAAGCGAGCTCGGGATCGAGCTGCAGGACCTAGCTCGCGTCGCTCTGAAGGCTTACGTCGATGGCGACGACGACCTCGTGACGTCGTTCGAAACCGGCCGGATCTCGGAGGAGGAGTTCTCGAAGGCATTCGCCGAGCGACTCTCCCAGGCGACCGGCAGGGCGATCGAGCCCCACGGGTTCGTCCGACGGATGTTCGGCAATTCGACGTTGGAGGAGCGGATGCTCGAGGCGGTCGCGCGCATCCGCGACGAAGGATTCAAGACCGCTCTGTTGTCCAACTCGTGGGGGTTGCAGGGATATCCGCGCGACCGCTTTGGCGGCCTGTTCGACGAGGTCGTCATCTCGGGCGAGGTCGGGTTGCGCAAGCCGGATCCGGCGATATTCGAGATGACGGTCGATCGTCTGGATGTGTCCATCGAAGAGTGCGTTTTCGTGGACGACCACCCGGGCCATTTGAAGGCTGCGCTGGCCGCAGGGATGACCACCGTGCTGCATCGCTCTCCCGACGAAACTCTTCCGGAACTCGAGAGACTCTTCGATATCGAGCTGTAAGCCTCAGCGGTAGTTGACGAACTGAAGGGGGATCCCGAAGTCCTTGTCCTTCAGTGCCTGGATGACTTCTTGAAGGACGTCGCGCGACTTGGAAGTGACGCGGACCTGGTCTCCCTGCACCGCGGCTTGAGCCTTGATCTTCATGTCCTTGATCGTCTTGACGATCTCACGCGCTTTCTCGGTGGAGATCCCTTGGTTGATCGAGATCGATTGCCGCGCGGTGCCACCACCCGCAGCCTCGATCTCTCCCTTCTGCATCGCTTTCAGTGAGATCTTCCGCTTCACGAACTTCTCTTCGAGGACCTTTACGCAATCCTTGACCTTCTGGTCCGTGTTCGACCGCACCGTGATCGTTGAATCGTTTCCGAATTCGATGTCCGAACCGGTGTCCTTGAAGTCGAAACGCTGCGATATCTCGCGTTTCGCCTGATCGACCGCATTGCGAACTTCCTGAAGGTCGACCTCGGAAACGACGTCGAAGGACGCATCTTTCGCCATGTGCGGAAGGTTACTGCGTCACGACATTGCGCGGTCGAGAACGCGAATCTCACGCGATCCGCAGACGATATGTCAGCGTGTGACTACAGCGCGCATTACTAGACGTGTCGTATTTGACATGCCGCGCTGTGATTGTTAGCAAATGCTGGAACTGCAGGGGCGAATCATTCGCGGGTCAACGAACCGAAGGGAGATGCAAGCGATGAACACGCGCGCTTACACCTCACGGAAACTTCGAACGTTCGTCGTTGCCATCGGCTGCGCGGCAGCGTTGATTGTGGTTTCTGTTCCGGCGTCGGGGAACGACGTCATCATGAGTCGGCAGCGTAGTTGGCACTTCAACTACATCGAGGACTGCATGATGCGCAAGATCAACCACACGCGCATGCGTCACGGTCTGCACGCGTTGCGTGCCGACCGGCAGATCGGATACGTCGCCCGCCGTCATGCACAGAAGATGGCGGCCTCGCGAGCCGTGTTTCACGACGCGGACCTTGGAAGCGAAGTCACGCATTGGCGTTTACTGGGACAGAACAGTGGTGCCGCAGGAGGTTGCAAGAGGCTCTTCAGGGCGTTCATGCACTCGGCGGAACACCGCGCGAACATCCTGGGCCATTGGCGCTTCTTCGGACTCGGCGTGCAGTGGGGCGGACATCGCCTCTACGCGCAACAGGTCTTCGAAGCGAGGCGTGATCCCGGAAACGTGTACCACTACCCCTGATCCCCCTCGGGCGCGACCCCCGTCGACGGATCCGCGTGGGGGTGACGGACTACAGGGGATAGAGGCCGGCGGCTTCCTCGACCCTCATCGTCGGGGCTTCGTCGAGGTGCAAGCCGTAGGGACCGCACCATTTGTCGAAGTAGCGGAGCCAACGCCCTTCGGCATCGGTCTCAGCCCACGTTGCGTCGACGAAATTGCTCCATCCGCGGGCTCCCACCGGCAGCATCGCTCCGTAGCCCTCGGTCGTCATCTCGTCGCCGACGATCTCGTAATCGGGCGACGGTTCGCAGGGTTGGAAGCAGTTGGTGATCGCCGCCCACACGCTCATCAGTGCCATGTCGGTCGCCGCGACCGCTTCGGCGTCACCGTGACGCAGGGCCTCGGCACACGTGTCGATCGAGCCCGGTACCTCTTCGGCCCCCGGCGCGAACACCTCGGGCGTGACGCCGGTCTGGGGGTCGAGGATCGTGCACACGACGGAGCCCGAGGGAAGGTCCGAGGCTTGAGCGATCCCTGCCGACTTCTCGACGAGGAGGCGCTCGTGGGCGACGTAGTAGGGGTGCGTCATCGGATGGCCCACGTCGGGTTTCGGCGGCTTCACCAGGCGCTCCGTGATCGGGACCTGCGGGAACGAGATGTCGACCGGCGAGTCGACCACCCCCGGGGACCGCACCGATGTCGGAAGGATCAGGTCGTCGTCACTGAGGTGATCGAACTCGATATCGACCCCGAGCGCCTTTGAGAGTTCGGTGGCGAGATCGATGTAGAAGCCCTGGGGCGTTCCTTCGACCCCGTGGGACTCCGGAGTGAAGCTGAACGGCGGTAACGGACGCTCCGGGATCCCCACGCGCAGCACGCCGCGTTTCTGGATGACGCCCATGTATGCCTCGGTCGGGTCGAAGCGCGTAACGCTGTCGTCATCCTGCGGTGGCGGCACGCATGCGGCCAGTAAGAAGACGGCCGCAACTAAGACGATCAACCGTTTCGGCATGCCGAGGACATTAGCCGCCTACGCGACATCTGCTTGCGCGGCCACCTGGTCTTCGAGCCCGGTAACCGTCTCGAGCGCGATCCCCGTTCGGCGTCGTTGTCGGATCTCGAGTCGTCGCGACACCCGCGACAGCGTGAGGTTCACGATCACGAACAACGCACCCACGACGATGAACACCTGAAGCAACGGGACGTTCTGACCGCACGTGAACACGTTGCAGTTCGAGAGGATGCGACCGTGTCGCATCACCTCCTGGATGGCGATGATGCTCACGAGCGTCGTGTCCTTGTTGAGGGTTATCAACTGCGACACGGTGGCGGGGACCATCCGGCGAAGCCCCTGCGGAAGGATCACTAGTCGCATGGCCTTCCAGTAGGAGAGCCCCAGTGAGGCGGCCGCCTCCCCCTGTCCCTTCTCGAGCGAGACGATGCCGGCCCTCATGATCTCTGCGATGACGGCCGAGTTGTACAGGACCAACCCGAGGATCGCAGCCAGGATCCGGCCCGACTGGAACGCTTCGGGCATGAAGCCCGGCACGAAGCGCTCGTATCCCGACTTCGCGCCCTCCGGTAGCCGCAACGAGAGAAAGAGCAGGATGAAGATCAGTGGGAGGTTGCGCCACACATCGATCCACGCGCCGCTCACGTTCTTGACGATCCGGTTGTGGGAGATGCGACCGAGAGCCAGGAACAGCCCCGCGATCAGCGACAGAACCATCGCGATGATTGCGATCTCCAGGGTGACCGCGAAGCCCTCCAGCAGGAAGACGAAGCTGCGTCCGGTGAAGAGCCACTGCCACCGGTCCGGTGCGAACAAGAAGGTCATCGCCGGATCACCAGACGCTTCTCGAGGTAGCGAACGAGGATCGTCATCCCCACCGTGATGATCAGGTAGCCGACCGCGGACCACACGAACGCTCCGGCCGAGAACGTCCGCGCCTGCACGATGCGGGCTTCCTTGAGGAGGTCTTTGATCCCCAGAGCCGCGGCGCCGATGATCGCGGAGTTCTTGGTCATCGCGATCATCAGGTTCCCGAGCGGGGGAATGACCGTCCGGATCGCCTGAGGCAGGATGATCCTGGCGATCGTGTCCCGGTACGTGAATCCCAAGGCCAACGCGGCGTCGATCTGACCCTGGCCGACGGCCGAGACGCCCGATCGGATCGCTTCCGCCACGTAGGCGGCGGTGTAGAGGCCGAGAGCCGCGGTTCCGGCCACCCAGGGCCCGATCTGGACCTGCTCGCTGAAGCCGAAGAAGAAGATCGTGATCAGAACGAGAA
>DASSMG010000222.1:0-2576 GCA_035688995.1 Actinomycetota bacterium | reverse complement strand
CGGTACGAGCACGGTGCACGACTGAAGGCCTACATCTACGAGGTGAGTCGCTCATCGCGCGGCCCACAGATCAAGGTGTCTCGAACGCATCCGAATCTCATCAAGCGCCTCTTCGAGCTCGAGGTCCCCGAGATCCTGGATGGGATCGTCGAGATCAAGTCGGTCGCGAGAGAACCGGGACACCGATCCAAGATCGCCGTTGCGTCGAACGACAGGAACGTGGACCCGGTCGGAGCATGCGTCGGTTCCAAGGGCTCGCGCGTGCGCATGGTCATGAACGAGCTGCGCGGGGAGAAGATCGACATCATCAAGTGGACCGACGATCTCGAGGAGTTCGTCGCTAACGCGTTGTCCCCCGCGAAGGTCAAGGAAGTCAGGGTCTCCGCCGGCGCAGACACCGCGCTCGTGATAGTTCCCGACTACCAACTGTCTCTTGCGATCGGCAAGGAGGGTCAGAACGCCCGGCTCGCGGCGCGGCTCACGGGGCTGCGCATCGACATCAAGTCCGAATCTCAGATGAAAGCGGAGAAGGTGCCGGTCCCCGACGCAGACGGGGACGCGACCGATGGCGACCAAGGGTCCACGGAGACCGCGGAGGCACCGGAAGGGGCCGCGGCCCCCTCGGGCGGGGAGTCGTAAGGAGGCACGCCTTTAAGATGGGCTCGGGTCCGCTGCGGACCTGCCTGGGCTGTCGCCGGACCCGCCACCAGGGCGAGCTCCTGCGGATCTCCCACCGAGCGGACGGCGTCGTGCAGCTCGACCCCGCAGGACGTCGCTCCGAGGGACGAGGCGCGTATGTCTGTCCCGAACGTCGGTGCATCGATCGGGCGTGGTCGGGGGTACTGCGGCGGGCGCTTCGGGTCGGGGTTCTCGCTCCGGAACTGAGGCATCAGATGGAGATGGATAGGAGAGTGACGGGTGGCGAAACCTAGGGTCCACGAGCTCGCCAAGGAGCTCGGGCTCACGTCGAAAGAGGTGCTCGCGCACCTCGACAAGATCGGCGTCGCCGTGAAGAGCCACGCGTCCACGGTCGACGAGTCCGTCGCCGAGCGCGTTCGTAGCGAGCTCGGTAACGGGAGCGCGCCCGCGCCCGCCGAGCCCAAAGCTCCTGCCAAGCCGGCACCCAAGAAGGAGCCTGCCGCCAAGCCGGCGGCCAAGAAGGAGCCGAAGCCGGCCCCGGAGGCCGAGCCCAAAGCGGCTCCGAAGGCCGAGCCGAAAGCGGCTCCGAAGGCCGAGCCGAAAGCGGCTTCGAAAGCCGCGCCCAAGCCGGCCCCGAAAGCGGAGCCCGAACCGGCTCCCGCTCCTAAGGCCGCGCCCGAACCGGCTCCCGAACCTGCGGCTGCGCCCGCGGCCGCCGACACCGATGTCGTCAAGGTCCATCGAGGGATCACCGTCAAGGACTTCGCGGAGAAGCTCGACCGCGGCCCCGCCGAGATCGTGAAGATCCTGCTCGGCCTCGGCGAGATGGTCAGCGTCACGCAATCGATGAGCGACGAGGCCGTCATGTTGGTGGCCGAGGAGCTCGGGATCCGCGCGCAGGTCATCGACCCGGCGCAGGAAGAAGCCGAAGAGGATCTCGAAGACGACGAGGATGAGGAAGAAGGGGAACTCGTGTCGCGGCCACCGGTCGTGACGGTCATGGGTCACGTCGACCACGGCAAGACCGCGATCCTCGACGCGATCCGCAAGACGAACGTTGCGGGGGGTGAGGCCGGCGGGATCACCCAGCACATCGGTGCGTATCAGGTCCACGTCGACGGCCGCGATGTCACTTTCATCGACACGCCGGGTCACGCCGCCTTCACCGCGATGCGTGCACGCGGTGCTCAATCGACCGACATCGCCGTCCTCGTCGTAGCAGCCGACGACGGCGTCATGCCGCAGACCCTCGAGGCCATCGATCATGCGAAGGCCGCAGGGGTGCCGATCGTCGTCGCGGTCAACAAGGTGGACAAACCGGAGGCGGATCCCGCGCGCGTCCGCCAACAACTCTCCGACCGCGGCTTGATGCCGGAGGAGTGGGGTGGCGAGACCGTCTTCGTCGACGTGAGCGCCAAGCAGCGAACGAACCTCGACCAGTTGCTCGAGATGATCCTGCTGACATCGGACGTACAGCTCGACCTGAAAGCGAACCCCGAGGCCATGGGCAGGGGAGTCGTCATCGAGGCGCACCTCGACAAGGGCCGTGGCCCGGTTGCCACCGTCCTCGTCAAGAAGGGGTCGCTCTACCAGGGCGACGCGATCATGTCCGGAGCCGCATGGGGCCGGGTCCGGGCGATGCTCGACGACAAGGGCGAACCCGTCGAGCGCGCCACTCCTGGTCAACCCGTCCAGGTGCTCGGATGGCAGTCGGTGCCCGAAGCGGGCGACGAATTCCGCGCTTTGGAGGACGAACGAGAAGCGCGCTCGATCGCCCAGGAACGGGAGCAACACCGGCGCGTGGCGGAACGCGTCTCCACACGAGGCACTTCACTCGAAGCACTTCTCGCGCAGACCCGCGAGGGCGAGATCCCCGAGTTGAACCTTCTGCTCAAGGCCGACGTGCAGGGCTCGGTCGAGGCTCTGGCGGACCAGTT
>DASSMG010000221.1:0-3548 GCA_035688995.1 Actinomycetota bacterium | reverse complement strand
CAAGGTGCTCCTCGCGCCGCGAGCACCGGCGGAATCGGACCGGTCGGGCCCCGAAGCTGCTTAGGAGCCCAGCAAGCTCGCTCGCGTTTCGTTGCGCATTGTCCCTGTAGCAATTGTCTAGATGCGGATTAGCGCTGTGCTCGATCACGTTTGCGCAGGTCGCTGCTGAGCGACGAGCGATATTTATCGGTGCTAGCGAAACGATCTCCCGTTACACCTTCCCGTTACGCCGGCCCCCTCTACGGGCACCACATCTGGCAGGATCTCCGGTAGAGGACTTCAGCCGGGATCAGCTTGCAGCACGCCGTTGAAGACGGTAACAGCGCGACCGTTGACCATGACTCGATCGCCGACAACCTCGACACCCACGTTTCCTGGACGGGAAGATGCCTGGTGCCCCACGAGTGCCTGCTTACCCAGACGCTCTGCCCAAAAAGGTGCCAAGACAGTGTGCGAGCTCCCCGTCACCGGATCTTCATCGATACCAATCTTCGGCGCGAACACCCGCGAGATGAAATCGTAAGGTGCATCCGGCCGAGCTGGAGAGGTCGGAACGACAACGTCTGCATCAAGATGCCGCAACCGATCGAGGTTCGGCGTGATCCCGTGGACGGCATCTTCATCTTCCAGGAGAACCACTAGAAAATTCGTCTTGCTACGCCCGGTCCAGTCTGCATCACAACCCAGCGCGTCGGAAAGATCTGGGGGCGCCGGAACCTCAACCGGTGGGTTAGCTGGAAAATCCATGATCAACGCGCCGTCCGCGTTCTGCATCACCGTCAGCACACCGCTTCGAGTGGCGAACCTGATGGGAGCCGAGGCGCCATCTTCGATGAGAGCATGCGCCGACGCCAGCGTGGCGTGACCACATAGATCGACTTCGCTCATCGGAGTGAACCATCGCAGCGTGTAGTCGACGCCTTCTGAGGGTTCATCGACAACAAACGCGGTGTCTGAAAGGTTCATCTCTCGAGCCACCATGGCCATCCAGGCATCCGATCGCGCTTCTCGTAGCGTAACGACCCCGGCAGGATTACCTGCAAAAGGACGATCGGTAAACGCATCAACCACTCTCACCCGAACAGCACTCGACTCCAACCGCTCCATCAAAGCTCCATGTCGCTCAAGCCGCCGCACTGACCCCGGAGTAGGCAAAGGATCAAGCACGAAAGAGCTTATCGACAGTGGTTAGCTGCGAGCGCACCGACCTAGCGGTGGTTCCGGAACGTCCGGCTTGCGCTCTCAAATCTGTGACGGATTACGGGGAGTCAGACCGGGCGTGTAGATCTTCGGCATCTATTGCTACAAGAGTTCCGCCAACTCTCTTGCGTTCTGCTGTGCGTAGTCCCTGAAACAGTTGTTCATCAGCACGTGGGTTTCTTTCGCATGGGAGCCCAGTTCGCGCACGCGCGGTGCCCACTCCTTTAGCTCCTCTTCCGAATAGAGATATTTGAAGCGTTTGTGCACATCGCCCGACTCCCACTCGGCGTCGTTATGTCCGTGGAAACGGATCACCGCAAGATCCGCGGTCGCCGCCACCACCGGAGGGATCGAGCTCTTGAATCCCTGCGGCATGTCGACGCAGACATAAGGGAGCCCGTGGCCCTCCAGGAAATCGAGCGTGTGGTCGCGGTTGTCCTCGGTCATCCACGTCGGATTGCGGAACTCGACGCAGATCTGCATCGGATCGGCGCGCTTCGCACATTCGAGGACGTACTCGCGGTTCTTGCGACCGATCGGGAACCAATGCGGAAACTGGAACAGGATCGCCCCGAGCTTGCCGGCCTCGTGTAACGGAACCAAAGCGGACAGGAAACGGTCCCATACCTCGTCGACGACTTTCGGCTCCAGATCGTTCAGGTAGAGCCGTTTCTTATCGGGTCGCTTGAGGTCCTTGTAAAGCGCGTCGGCGCGCGTCGGATGTTGCGTGAGCAGAGAGAACGCCTTGATGTTGAACGTGAAGTCCTTCGGGGTCCGCTCGATCCACAGCTCGGAGTTCTTCTCCGACGGCGGGAAGTAATAGGTGGAGTCGACCTCGACCAACGGGAAGTGTTCGGCGTAGAACTTCAGTCGCTCCTCTGCACTGTCGGCGCCGGGCGGGTACCAACCCGATTTCAGCAGTGTCGGATCCGTCCACGAAGCCGTGCCTACGAGGATCTCTCCCATCCATCAATCATCGCCTCCCCATCGGTCCCGCACCGTCGAGTGGTGAACCAGTCGCCATATAGCGGCCTGATTCACCACTCGACGAAGGGGGCGGGCGAAGGGCATATCGACTCCGGCCCCCCGCCGTGTTCCCATGCAGGGGCCCGACGTCTCGAGGAGGGATCCGTGAAGGAATCGAACTGGAAGGCCGTGAGAGAAGCCGCGATGGGCGCGGCCGAGAGTTACCTGGACTCGCTTCCCACGCGCAAGGCCTACCGTCCCCCCGATCCGGCCGAGATCCGGGCCTTGGTGGGGGGGCCGCTTCCCGATCGGGGAACGCCCCCCGAGGAAGTGGTCGCGGCTCTCGGCCGTGACCTCGAGCCGTTCATCACGTCGCACGCGTGCGGCCGCTACTTCGGGTTCGTGATCGGTGGCCTGCATCCCGCCTCCTACGGAGCCGATCTGTTGACCGCCACCTGGGATCAGAACACCGGGCTGTTCGCAGTGACTCCGGGAGCCGCGGTCGTCGAGGACGTCGCGCGCGAGTGGTTGCTGGAACTCCTCGACCTTCCACGCAACGCATCCGTCGGTTTCGTGACCGGGGGCCAGATGGCGAACTTCACCTGTCTGGCGGCGGCCCGTGACGCGGTGCTGCGCGATGCGGGATGGGATGTGGAGGCGGACGGTCTTCAGGGAGCACCCAGAGTGAACGTCGTTGTGAAGTCGGAGAAGCACAGCACCGTCGCTCGGGCGTTGCGCTATCTGGGGCTGGGCTTCAGTCACGCGACCGAAGTCGCTTCGGACACCGAAGCCCGCATCGTTGCATCCGAGCTCGACGCCACTCTCGAAAGCCTCGACGGCCCCACGATCGTCTGCGTCGAGTCCGGGAACATCAACACCGGTTCGTTCGACCCGTTCGAGGCAGTGGCGGATGCGGCCGAGGCCCACCGGTCGAGAGGGAATCCGACGTGGGTGCATGCGGACGGCGCGATCGGTTTGTGGGCCAGGGCCTGCCGCGACCGGGCGTCCTACGTGGACCACCTCGATCGCCTCGACTCGTGGTCGACCGACGCGCACAAGTTGCTGAACGTCTCCTACGACTCGGGCATCGCGATCTGCAAGGACGCGGCCGCCCATCGTGCCTCGATGGGAGTTCACGCCGCGTACCTGATGCACAGCGGAGATGAAGGTCGCCGCGACCCGATGGATTGGAACCCCGAGTTCTCGCGTCGGGCCCGAGGCATGGCCGTCTATGCCACGCTCAAGTCACTCGGTCGTGACGGAGTTGATGCTCTCGTCGAGCGCACCTGCCGACTGGCGCGGCGCTTCGCCGACGAGCTCGCTTCGAGTGGCCGAGCGAAGATCCTCAACGAAGTCGTCTTCAATCAGGTGCTCGTCCAGTG
>DASSMG010000220.1:0-6334 GCA_035688995.1 Actinomycetota bacterium | reverse complement strand
CCGCGCGCCTTGGCTTCCGGCAATCCCGCGAACCAGTCGCGGATCGGGGTGAAGGCCCCCGTATAGGTCGCCGGGTTCGAGCGCGGTGTCCGGCCGATCGGGCTCTGGTCGATGTCGATGACCTTGTCGACCTGTTCGAGGCCCTCGATCTTCTTGTGCTTCCCGGGAACGAGCCGCGCGTTGCGGATCAGTTCCTGATGGACGGACCGGTAGAGGACGTCGTTCACCAGCGTCGACTTGCCCGAACCGGAGACCCCGGTCACGGCAACGAACGTCCCGATCGGGAACGCGACGTCGATGTCCTTGAGGTTGTGCTCGCGAGCGCCCCGGACGATGATCTGTTCTCCGGTTCCTTGCCGCCGCGACTTGGGAACCGAGATCGACTTTCTACCGGCGAGGTAATCGCCGGTCAGCGATCGCTCCTCGTCCGTGAGGCCGGGCAACGGCCCCGCGTAGACGATCTCGCCGCCGTGCTCCCCGGCACCGGGGCCGATGTCGACGACGTGATCCGACGCCTTGATCGTGTCCTCGTCGTGCTCGACGACGATCAAGGTGTTTCCGAGGTCGCGCAGCCTGACCAACGTGTCGATCAGCCGCCGGTTGTCGCGCTGGTGCAACCCGATCGATGGTTCGTCCAGGATGTACAGCACTCCGACCAGTCCCGAACCGATCTGCGTCGCGAGCCGGATGCGTTGAGCCTCGCCACCGGCGAGCGTCGCACTCCCCCGCGCCAACGTCAGGTAGTCGAGACCGACGTCGAGGAGGAATCCGAGCCGAGAGTGGATCTCCTTCAGGATGCGCTCGGCGATCGCCGACTCGCGGTCGTTGAACTCGAGCTTCTTGAGGAAGTCGTCGATCTCACCGATGCACGAGTTGCACAACTCGTGGATGTTCTTGTCGCCGAGCTTCACGGCCAGCGACTCGGGACGCAGCCGCGCACCATGACACACCGGGCAGGGAACCTCACGGAAGTACTGCTCGTAGCGCTCCCGAGCGTATTCCGAGTCGGTTTCGTCCCGTCGGCGTTCGAGCCACGGGATGACGCCCTCGAAGACGGTCCAATAGGACCTGATCCGGTTGAAGCGGTTCCGGTAACGGACGTGGATCTCCTTGTCGTCGCTCCCGTGGAGCAGGATGTCTTTCGCTTTCTTGGAGAGGCGACGGAACGGCACGTTCGTCTTGAACCCGTATGTCTTCGCGGCGGAAGCGATCAGACGGTCGAAGTACTCGAGCGTGCGACCGGACCATGGGGCGATCGCGCCTTCTTCGAGACTGAGATCCGGGTTCGGGATCACGAGCTCGGGATCGACCTCGAGGTGCGTGCCGAGTCCGTCGCAGTGCTCGCAGGCGCCGTAGGGAGAGTTGAAGGAGAAGTTCCTCGGTGCGAGCTCGTCGAAGCTCAGTCCGCAGAACGAGCAGGCGAAGTGTTGCGAGAACAGGACGTCGTCGGCCTTGTCATCGACGAGATCGATCGCGGCGGTTCCTTCCGCAAGTTTCAAGGCGGTCTCGATCGAGTCGGTGAGCCGGCTCCCGATCCCCTCGCGGATGACCAGACGGTCGACGATGACGTCGATGTCGTGCTGGAAGTAACGATCGAGCCGGATCTTCTCGGTGAGTTCCCGCACTTCGCCGTCGATGCGAGCTCGCACGAAGCCCCGGCGAACGAGATCCTCGAACAGATTGGTGTACTCGCCCTTTCGCCCCCGCACGATCGGCGCCAGCACCTGGAAGCGCGTGCCTTCGGGCAGCTCTAGGACCTGATCGACGATCTGCTCGGGGGTCTGCCTGGCTATAGGCCGCCCGCAGTTGTGACAGTGCGGCCGGCCGATGCGGGCGTAGAGCAGCCTGAGGTAGTCGTAGACCTCGGTGATCGTCCCCACCGTGGAGCGGGGGTTCCGCGACGCCGACTTCTGGTCGATCGAGATGGCCGGGCTGAGGCCCTCGATGAAATCGACCTCGGGCTTGTCCATCTGCCCGAGGAACTGCCGCGCGTAGGACGAGAGGGACTCGACGTAGCGACGCTGCCCCTCGGCGTAGATGGTGTCGAAGGCCAGCGACGATTTCCCCGAGCCGGATATCCCCGTGAACACGATGAGCGCGTCCCGAGGAAGCTCGAGGTTGACGTTTTTGAGGTTGTGCTCGCGGGCGCCTCTGATTACGAGCCGGTTCGACGCCCCTCCGAAAGTCGTTCCTGGCATCAAGATGAGAGTAAACGACGCGCTTGTGATTCAGATTCCCGGTGGGGGCGGCCTCAGCATGCCCGGGTCGCGAAAACGCCGGCGGTTTAGGGCCGCCGGCGCACTCAGGAGTTCCGGGGTCTCAGGGGACGATGCAGTGCTGGACGTAGTAGGTGACGCCGCGAACGCCGGACTGCGGGTCGTATGGATTCTCCCCGGTCGGGCACGCATGGGCCGGCCCCGCGAGGCCCAGCGACCCCAACAGAACGGACGACACGAGCAGCAGCTTGACGGCACGTTTCACGTTCCTAACCCTTTCCTCGGCTCGCTTCGTGCTCGTCGGCACGAAGTTCCGCAGGATTCGACGGGGGCTCCGGGGATCCCTTTCAGGATTACGCTGCCCCGATGCCCGATCTGACGTCGTGGCGAGACGAGTTCCCCGTTCTCGCCGAGCGCACCTACCTGATCTCGGCCTCGCTCGGCCCCCTTTCGAAGCGGAGCCGCGCCCTCGCCGAGGAGCACCTCGACCTGTGGCAACGACTGGGTCCCGAGGAGATGTGGTTCGACCATGGGATGCCGAAGCTCGACGAATGCCGGGAGCGCTTCGCCCGGCTGATCGGCGCCGATCTCGACGAGGTTGCGATCATCCCTTCGGTCTCAGCCGGTCTCTCGTCGATCGCCACGTGCCTCGATTTCAACGTCCGACCGAAGGTCGTTCTGTCCGAGATGGACTTCCCCACGAACCATTACGTCTGGCGCGCGCAGGAACGACGCGGCGCCAAGCTCGACGTCGTCCCGGCGATCGACGGGATACAGATCGCGACCGAGGACGTAATCGCTGCGATCGACGAACAGACGCTCGTCGTCAACCTGAACCGCGTGCTGTTCGAGTCCTCCTACGTGGTCGATGTGAAAGCGATCACCGAAGCTGCCCACCGCGCCGGGGCGTTCGTAGTCGTCGACGACTTCCATGGGACCGGCATCGTGCCGGTGGACGTGCACGACCTCGGCGTCGACTTCTACCTGACGGGGGCCCTCAAGTGGTTGTGCGGGGGTCAGGGGATCGCGTTCCTCTATTGCCGTCGAGGATTGCTCGAGTCGGTCCAACCCCTCGTGGTCGGCTGGTTCGGCACGAAAGACCCTTTCGGGTTCGACCGCACCTCTCTCGCGCTACGCGACGACGCGCGGCGATTCGAGACCGGTACCTACGCGTTGCCTCAGGCCTTCACCGCGGCGGGCGGGCTCTCGATCATCGAAGAGGTCGGGGTCGACGCGATCCGTGAACGAAGCAGGCAGTTGTCCCGCGGGGTGATCGAGCGCGCCGAGGAAGCGGGATACGAAGTGCTCTCTCCCACCGACGACGAGCGACGCGGAGGGCTCGTACGCCTTCGCATGCCGGGCGGGCGGGCCGGCGCCGAGCGAGTGCTTCACGCCCTGTTCGAGCGCGACGTGGTGCTTGATTCGCGGGGAGATGCATTACGCATCTCCCCGCACTTCTTCAACGACGAAACAGATCTCGATCGCTGCTTCGCAGAGCTGAGGCAAGTCCTGTCGGACTGAGCAGCACCGGCAGCAACAGTTCGGTCGTCGTGGTGTCGCCGCTGTCTCGGATCAGGAAGTACCAGACGAGCACTCCGATCACGATCAGCAGTAGCAGGACGATGATCCAGGCGCCTCCGCCTCCACCGCCCCTGCCTCCGCGGTTGCGACGCCCGTAACCCCGGCCCTGGCCGCCCCAGCGACCTCCGCCGCGACCGCCACCACGGCCTCCGCCGCCGCCGCCGCCTTGGCCTCGGCCACCGTCGCCGCCGCCTTGACCGCCGCCGAGCCCGCCGCCTTGCTTCAATCCGCCTTGATCGGGCACGTCCCCGCCCGTGCGGGCCTGGGACCCGGCGAAACCGCCGCCGCCGCCCTCTCCGACGTGAGCCTGATCGCCGGCGAAACCGCCGCCGCCCTGGTTCCGGTCACCGCCGCCGTCACGACGGCCTCCGCCGCCTCCGTCACCTCGACGACCGCCGCCGCCGCCTCCGCCGCCGCGCCGGCCTCCTCCTCCTCCTCCGCCGCCGCCGCCACGTCTACCGCGCCTACCCATCAGAGCCCCTTTCGGTCGACTGACTTACGGGAACCTACCCGCCGCGGGGCGGCCTAAGCGGGACCTTCGGGTGCGTGTTCGTCGGGAAACGAGGTGTTCGGGGCGGCCCGGTCAGCCGACCTCCCGGAGCTCCCGTTTCAGGTCGTGGATCTCGTCCCGGATGCGAGCCGCGTACTCGAAGCGGAGGTCTTCGGCAGCTTGATGCATCTCCTCTTCGAGCTGCAGGATCAACCGGCGGAGATCGTCGGGGCTGCCACCGAGGGGCTCGCTCCGCCGCGATTTCGACTTCGTGGGCACCGGAGCGGTCTCGCGCTTGCGGCCGAAACCCTCGATCAGGATGTCGCTGACCGCCTTGCGGATCGATTGCGGATCGATCCCGTGCGTCGCGTTGTATTCGAGCTGGATCTGCCGGCGTCGTTGCGTTTCGTTGATCGCCTTGCGCATCGACTCGGTGACCTCGTCGGCGTACATGATCACTTGGCCCTCGACGTGTCGAGCGGCACGCCCGATGGTCTGGATGAGCGACGTCTGCGACCGGAGGTAGCCCTCCTTGTCGGCATCGAGGATCGCCACCAGCGACACCTCGGGGAGGTCGAGCCCCTCCCGGAGCAGGTTGATGCCCACGAGCACGTCGAATTCACCGAGGCGGAGATCACGAAGGATCTCGATGCGCTGAACGGTGTCGATGTCGGCATGGAGATAGCGCACCCGGATGCCGGACTCGAGCAGATAGTCGGTGAGGTCCTCGGCCATCTTCTTCGTCAGCGTGGTCACCAGAACGCGCTGGTCGGCCTCGACGCGTTTGCGGATCTCCTCCATCAGGTCGTCGATCTGTCCCTTCGTGGGCCGGATCAGGACCTCGGGATCGACGAGCCCGGTCGGCCGGACGAGCTGCTCGACCGGTTGACCGCCCTGCCGCAGTTCAAAGGGGCCCGGGGTCGCGCTCATGAACACGATCTGGTCGACGACCTCGAGGAACTCGTCGAACCGCAGCGGCCGGTTGTCGAGGGCGCTCGGGAGCCGGAAGCCGTGCTCGACCAACGTTCGTTTCCGGCTCATGTCGCCCTCGTACATCCCGTTCAATTGCGGAACGCCGACATGGGATTCGTCGATGACGACGAGGAAGTCCTTGGTCCGCGACGAGCCTCTGAAGTAGTCGAGCAGGGTGTTCGGTCGGGCCCCGGGCTCCCGGCCTTCGATGTGACGGGCGTAGTTCTCGATGCCGTTGCAGAAACCGACCTCACGCATCATCTCGAGGTCGTACTCCGTTCGCATCCGGAGCCGTTGGGCCTCGAGCAGCTTGCCCTCCTGGTTGAGCACCTGGAGGCGGTCCTGAAGCTCGGCCTCGATCTGTCCGATGGCGCGCTGCATGTTCTCCTGCGACGCCACGTAGTGCGATGCCGGGTAGATCTCGACGTGGTCGAGGTCCTTCGTGATCTCACCCGTGAGGGGATCGAGCTCGATGATCCGATCGACCTCGTCGCCGAACAGCTCGACGCGCAGGGCGCGCTCCTCGTAAGCGGGGAAGATCTCGATCACGTCTCCGCGGACGCGGAACTTTCCTCTGATGAAGTTGACGTCGTTGCGCTCGTACTGGATATCGACGAGCTTCTGGAGGATGAAGTCGCGGTCTGCCGTTCCGCCACGGGCGAGGCTGACGGTCTGATTGAGGTACTCCTCGGGCGAACCGAGGCCGAAGATCGCACTAACGCTGGCGACGATCAGCACGTCGTCCCGCTGGAGCAGCGCGCTGGTGGCGCTGTGGCGCAGACGCTCGATCTCGTCGTTGATCGAGCTGTCTTTCTCGATGTAGGTGTCCGAGCTCGGGACGTAGGCCTCGGGCTGGTAGTAGTCGTAATAGCTGACGAAGTACTCGACGGCGTTGTGCGGAAAGAACTGTTTGAACTCGTTGCAGAGCTGCGCCGCCAGTGACTTGTTGGGGGCGAGCACCAGGGTCGGCTTCTGGATCTGCTCGAGGGCCCACGCGATCGTGGCCGTCTTGCCCGTTCCGGTGGCCCCCAGGAGGGTCGAATACCGCTCTCCGCTCCGGACGCGCTCGACGATG
>DASSMG010000219.1:0-10432 GCA_035688995.1 Actinomycetota bacterium | reverse complement strand
CAATCGCGCAGGCCCAGCGTGACGAGCTCGGTTTGGATCTGGTCGGCTACCGTCTCCCCGGCCGGCGAACCGCCGAAGTAATAGGTCGAGCAGCCCTCCGCCGAGGGCTCCTCATGCGAGTTCAGGTGGATCGAGATGAACAGGTCGGCGTCGACCTCGTTCGCGAACTTTGCTCGCGTGCTGTGATCGGGGTTCTCGGGTTCGTTGCGCGTGAACCGAACGGTGGCTCCGAACGACGCAAGCCGATCCGCTACCCGCGTGGCGATGCGCCAACATGCGTCGCTCTCCGAGACGCCGGCCTCCGTCGTCTCACCCCGGTCGGCCCCCCCGTGCCCGGGGTCGATGACGATCGTTTGATCCGCGAGGCCACTCTTCTGGATGCGCCGCAACTCCTCGCGCAGAGTTGCGGCCGTGCCGGGCCTGTCGACGCGCAGACCGACCAGCGCGGCATGACTCATCAGGCCGAAGATCCCATCTCCGGCTACGCCGTACTCCTTCTGGAAGGCGCGCACCGCTCGATCCGTCGCCGGCCCGAAGATCCCGTCGACCTTGCCCGAGTCGAAGCCGAGCGCATTGAGCCGGGTCTGGAGATCGGAGATGTCGTCACCGCGCATCATCGGGTTGCGTAAGTAGAGGTCGCGGTCGCCTAGATGCCACGACGCCTCGACGATCTCGCTCCACGTGTGCGGTCCCACGATGCCGTCGACGAGGATCCCGCGACGCTGTTGGAACTCGCGCACCGCTGCGGTCGTGGATGCTCCGAAGTGTCCGGCCTCGTCATCGATCTGCAAGCCGAACTCGCGCAGACGCGTCTGGATATCCACGATCTCGGCGGATCGATCGCCGTGGCGATAGACGTGTTCCCCGATCGAGCGGCGCATCGGGAGAGGGTACGACCGCAGCAGGCGGAACGTGCCCGTCAGTGGCTGCCGAGGCTCTCCAGGTAGCGCTCGGCGTCGATGGCGGCCATGCATCCCATACCGGCGGCCGTGATCGCCTGGCGGTAACGGAAATCGACGACGTCGCCGGCCGCGAACACGCCTCGCACCGACGTCTGAGTGTCGTCTCCCGTGGTGACGATGTAGCCCCCGGAGAGCTCGAGCTTGCCCTCGAAGAGGGCGGTGTTCGGGACGTGACCGATCGCCACGAAGACCCCCTGCGCGGGGATCTCGGTCTCGGCCCCTGTCTTCACGTTCTTGAGCCGCGCGCCGGCAACCTTTCCGTTGCCGAACACCTCGGTGATCACCGAGTCCCAGATGAAGTCGATCTTCGGATTCTCGTGGGCCCGGTCCTGCATGATCTTCGAGGCTCGTAGCGAGTCGCGCCGGTGCACGACCGTGACCTTGGAGGCGAACTTCGTCAAGAAGATGGCTTCTTCCATGGCCGAGTCGCCGCCGCCGACGATCAGCAGTTCCTGGTTACGGAAGAAGAACCCGTCGCACGTCGCGCAGGTCGATACCCCGTGCCCCAGCAGCTCCCTTTCACCGGGAACCCCGAGCATCCGGGCCGAAGCGCCCGTGGAGATGATCACCGCGCGCGCGTGGTACGTCGTGTCGCTGGTTCTAACGGCGAAAGGTGATGCCTCGAAGTCGACCTCGGTGACGTTGTCGGTGACGAATTCCGTGCCGAAGCGCGACGCTTGCTTTCGCATGCGTTCCATCAACTCGGGACCCATGATCCCGTCGATGAACCCCGGATAGTTTTCTACTTCTGTCGTCAGCATCAGTTGCCCACCGGCCTCGACGCCCTCGATCATGAGGGGAGCGAGGTTCGCCCGAGCGGTGTAAACCGCGGCGGTCAGGCCGGCCGGACCGGAGCCGATGATGACGACGTCACGCGTCGTGTCGCTCATGTCGGTCAACCTATACAACGGGGGGGTGGCCCCGGGGATTCCCTTTAGTCGCCCGCGTGGATCCAACCCATGCGATGGTCCACCGGCGCGTCGCAGGAGTCGCGCGGCCATGCCCAGATGTCGAACTTGTCGAGCGGGCCCGTTGTGTCTTCGGACCATGCGAATCCGAGAACCATGACCGGGTCGTGGCGCAGCTCGCCCATCACGCCGAAGGCGGGCAGCTTCGCCGAATCCGCGTCGAGCACCGAGTGAGCGCAACGCTCGACGAGCGAGCCGTAATGCTCGCCCGCGGTCTCGGATGCGCGTCCGGCAAGCCGCTCGAGGAAATCCTCGCGACGGCGCGACGCATCCTGAGCGGTGTAGGCCCTCGAGAACAGGACCATGGGCAGGGCGCTCCGACCGAGTCTCGTGAGCTCGCCCCCCGTGAACGGATCCCTGACGATCGAGAACGTGGGTTCGGGCGCCGGTACAGGGGCCGCCGCGTGTTCGGCACTCCCGCCCGCAGCCCCACCCCCACCCTCGTCCAGGGCGGTATCGGTCACGAACGTCTCGGCGTTGTCGGTGCCGCCGTTAGACGACTCGGGGGCGCCACCACCGGCGGCCAGGTAATAGGTCCCCGCGATGGCCCCGGCCAGGGCGGCGGCCCCTACCGCCGGCGCAAGGCGGGCTCGCCAGCCGCGGTCCCGGGCTCGCCGGGGAGGAGCCCCGGGCGTCGTCACGGCGCGCTGCAGAGCGGAATGGAGGCCGGCGCGCTCCACGTCCGTCAGCTCGGCGGGGGCTGCCGCCAGAAGGGCTCCCAATGCCTGACGTTCGGCCCGGCAGTCCTCGCAGCCCTCCAGATGCCGTTCGACCGCGGCGGCATCGTCGCCGGGCAGACGCCCGCGGGCGTACGGCCCGAGGAGCTCGGAGCATCGCTCGTGGGTGATCGAGGTGGTCATCTCATCCTTTCGACGCTTCCGACCTTGCAGGTTGTTCCAACAGACGTGCGAGCTGGCGGCGTCCGCGGCTGATCCGCGACTTGACGGTCCCGACCGGCACTCCGGCCACCGCGGCGATCTCCTCGTAGGGGACCCCGCCGAGATCGTGAAGAACGACCGCTTCGCGGTATTCGTCGGGAAGGGCCTCGAGCGCGGCCCTCAGGTCGAGTCGAGCGATGACCGCGTCGCCGACGTCGGGCACGTCCTCCGAGGGGGCCACGGCGGCGCGATCGCGGGCGTCCCAGCGGGATCTCTTCCGGATGAGGTCCTTACAGGAGTTGATCGCGATCCGATAGAGCCACGTCCCTACCGCGGAGTCGCCCTTGAAGCTCCGAGCCCTCCGGAAGGCCGAGATGAAAGCGTCCTGGGTTGCGTCGAGGGCGTCGGCTCGATCTCCGAGCATCCGAACCGCGAGGGAGAAGATCCTGTCCTCGTGTCGGGCTACGAGAGTGTCGAAGGCGGCGTTGTCGCCGCGGATGGTGGCGGCTAGGAGGTCTGGGTCGCTTCTCTCATCCGCCAAAGAACCGGACCTCCGCCACCGACGCCTCGCCCGTCCCGTTGTTGGGCAACTGAGTCACCCACAGTAGCCAGAAGCGTGCCTCGGTGTCGGCCCCATCGAGGGTGAAGGTCGTCTCGACGTCGTCCTGGCTCGAGATCACGTCCAGGTCCGACGCGCTGGTCGGGGTCGAGTCGCCGGCGAGCAGCTCGACGTCGATCCCGGGGGTCGTCGTTATCACCTGTACCCGTGCCACCGGCGTCGAGGAACCGAGATCGAACAGGACTCCCACGCCGCCCCCCGACTTCATCACGGGGAGCGGGTCGGCGTAGTTCTCGGTCGTCCACACCGTGGCCGGGTCGCGGTCGAAGGTCAGCCCGACCGTCGTCGGATGTTCGCTTCCGTCTCCGTCCGGATCGAAGTCATCGGCCGACTCGACCGTGATCTGGCGCTCGCCGGCCTCCCCTCCACGACCGGGGGTCCTGGTGGACTTCTCCGGACCGAGGTACCAGGTAGCGGCCACGACGAGGGCGACGATCACCGCGATCGCGGCGACGACCTTGATCACCCAGCGCGCATCTCCGCCCGTACCGGGGGCGACGGGGACGGGGGCCGGTTTGGCAGCCGGAGCGATACGGATCTGTGATGTCGCGCCCAGAGCGCTGCGGATCTCTTGAGCCGAGGCGGGTCGGTCGTCCGGATCTTTGGCGAGGCAGCGCATCACGAGGGCATCCAGATCGCGCGGCACACCGGCTCGAACGCTGAGCGGCGGCGCCGGCGCCTCGTGGATGTGTTTGAGCGCGGTGGCCAGAGGGGTCTCTCCGCGGAATGGAGGTCGTCCCGTCAGTAGTTCGTAGAGCACTGCGCCGAAGGAGTAGATGTCCGAGCGCGCGTCTGGTTCCTCGCCCTTCCCCTGCTCCGGCGACAGGTAAGCAACCGTTCCGAGGATCGATCCGGTCGTGGTCAGGTCGCGACCGCTGAATGCGGCTTTGGCGATACCGAAGTCTGCGACCTTCACCGTTCCGTCCTCGCCGATGAGGACGTTCTCGGGTTTGAGGTCTCGGTGGATCACTCCGTTGTCGTGCGCGTAGCACAGCGCCTCGGACATCTGTGCCGCGATGTCCCGGACGCGATCGCCGCGCACCGGCCCTCTCCGGACCTCGTCGGCCAGGGTTCCGGCCGGGCAGAACTCCATCACGATGTAGTGCCAGGTCTCCCCCTCGCCCACCGGTTCCTCGCCGGTGTCGAAGATCGAGACGATGTTCGGGTGGGTCAGGCGCGCGGCCGCCAGAGCCTCGCGGCGGAACCTTTCCAAAAAGGCGGAATCGTCCGCGAGCTCGGGAAGCAGCACTTTGACCGCCACCGAGCGCGCCAGGACCTCGTCGCGAGCTCGGTAAACGGTGGCCATGCCGCCCTGAGCAACCTGTTCTTCGAGCGCGTAGCGTCCACCTAGGACAGGTGTTTCGTGGGGCACGTTTCGAGACTAGTCGGTGGAGGCTTGTCCGTTGCCCGTTCCGGCCGTGAAGTGCTTCAAGGGTCCGATGTACTTCGTGACGAGGGTGCGGGCCCGGCGCTTCAGCCGAACGTGGACGATGCCGGCGTCATCGATCTCCGTCCCCTTGCGCGCGACCTTCGCGCCCGCGACGCCGTCTTCGGGATCCGCAACTTCGGTCTTGGCCAGGTCGTACACCTGCTGATCGGTGACGAACTGTCCCGGGTTGTCGGCCAGCTTCAGGGACACTGCGATGGCCACCTGGTCGGCCGATGAATCGAGGGTCACGCTGTTGATGACGATCGACCCTGCGTCGAAAAGCACCGTGCCGATGACGGCGAAGAACAGGACGATCTTCACCAGCCACGACACGATGATCCCGGTCTCGTCCCGGTACTCCCTCATGGAACGATTATCGGCTTCTCGGGTCGGTGGCTCAATCATCTAAGTCGACCGCCGTGCGACGAGGCCTCGAACCTGCACGAGTTCTTCGGCCTGTACGAGAGCGGCAAGCCCGAGATACGCGACGGCCCCGACCGCGACCGGCGCGACCACGAGCGCCACCTGTTGAGCGAACCCGGTGGGCGTGATCAAGGATTCGGCAACGCGCGACACGAGCCAGACCAGAGCACCCATCCCCACCGCCGCGACGGCGACCTTAGCGGCGCTACGGGTCACGTGGGCAAGATCGAGCCCGCCCACTCGGCGTCGCAACGCTCGCGCTTGAAGGACGACTCCCACCGTGTACGAGGCCGCGTGTCCGAGCGCGAGACCGCGCACGCCCCAAACGCCGAACATGGGGATGTTGATCCCGATGTTCACCACCGTTGTTACGCAATTGATCAGGAATGGAGTTCTCGTGTCTTGGATCGCGTAGAACGCGCGCAGGAAGAGTTGATAGATCGAGAACGGAACCAATCCCAGCACGAATATCCGAAGGACCGACGCGACCAGTTCGGTCGATCGTGGCGTCATCACTCCGTGTTGAAGGAGACGCACGACCGGCTCGCCGAGAACGAAGTAGCCGACCGCGGCAGGGAGGATCAGAAAGAAGGTGGACCGGACGCCCATCGACAACCGTTCGCGGAACTCCGCCCATCGTTCGTTCACCGCGTGTTCGCTCATACTCGGGAGCAGCGCGGTGAATATCGAAACCGCGAAGAGACCCTGGGGAAGGATGAAGAAGGTGAAGGCCGCGACGTAGGCGGAGTAGCCGCCCTGCTGACGGTTGGCCAGCCATTGGACCGTCAGATACCCGATCTGATTGGTGATCACGTAGGCGATCACGAAAGCCGACAGTTTCACGAGCTTCTTCACGGCCGGGTGCGATGCGTCGAACGTCAACTGGTACCGGCCCAATCCGCGCATGAAGGGGACCTGCGCGATCGCCATCAGGATCACTCCACCCGTGGTTCCCAGTCCGATCAGTAGGAGTTGGCTGCGAGTGATGCCGTCCAAAGTGACCCGTCCGTACGCGTTGTAGAAGGCGAGGAAGACTCCGATGACGGCGAGGTTGTTGAGCACCGGGGTGTACATGGGGGCCGCGAAGCGTCTGTTGGCATTGAGTAACCCGGCAGTGAGCGCCGCCAGTCCGTAGAAGACGATCTGCGGGAGGAACATGCGCAGCAGGAACGTCAGTACTTCCTGCTGTTGGACGGCGCATCCGTTGCAGCGCGCGGCGTAGAACCTGGCGATCCACGGGGCCGCCAGCACGGCCAGCGTTGTGATCGCGACGAGGATGACCACGGACAGGTTCATCACGGCGCTGATCACTCGCCAGGCTCGCTCTTTCCCTTCCTCTTGCAGCAGTTCAACGAAGACGGGCACGAATACGGAAGTCAGAACGCCTCCGAGGACGAGCTCGTAGATGATGTTCGGGGCCGTGTTGGCGAGGTTGAAGGTGTCGGCAAGCTTGCTCTCCGCGACACCGATCGCCGCGACGATCGCGGCGAGACGCAGTAGTCCGGTGACCCGCGACAAGACGGTTCCGACCGTCATCACCGCGGAGGCTCGCGCCAGCGATCGCCTCACGCTCGTGCGGGCTCGCTGCGCCCCGTCCGCCTCCTGCGCAGACTCCGAGTTACGTAGAACAGGATGAGGAAGGCGAGTGCACCGAAAGTCAATCCGAGAGCGATCTCGTTGAACTCCGTCGAGCGGATGCTGATATTGCGCGAGACGATCGGCTCGCCGTCGGGCGCCTCGACCGTGACCGACAGCGGAAAGATCCCGCTCGCCTGCGCGGGAACGTTCACATCGACGTTCAGCTGACGAAGGCTGTGGGCCTGAACGGTTTCCGGATAGAGCTCATCGATCTGCAATTGCGGCGAGGAAAGGTGAACGCTCAGCGTTACCGGGTACGACGCTTCGTTGAAAACGACGACCGGCACCTTCGCCTGTCGCGACGTGAGTCGGACCTCCGACGGGTTGTCGCCGATCGTGATCTTCGCCAACTCACGCTCGGCTTCGGCGCGGCTGTCCGTTGCGAACCGCTCGCCGCGCGCTTCGAGAACCGCGTTTCCCCACCACGATCTACTTTCACTCGTCAAGACATTGCGGTTGAGTCTCTGGATCAGCGAAGCAGGAGGCTGGATGCTCTCGAACTTCTCGAGTTCGTCGACCGCCGCCCCGATCGACGCCTCGTAGGTCCGTGTCGGTGCATCTGCGGGGGACTGGAGCCTCGTCAGGATCCGGCGCGAACGGAGCGGGACCTGTTCCGTTTCGACCGAGCGCAATCCCTCCGCGGGCATCTGCGAGGCCAGCCACGGCGCGTCGCGCAAGCCGACAAGAAGGTCGCGAGCCAGATCCGGCGCCGGTGCCCAGACTCCGGGCAGGACCAGAGCGATGATCCGGTCCGCCCGACTGGGGAGTTCTTCACGGATCATGGACGTCTCGGCGAAAAGTTCCTGCAGTGCCAGTCGCGGGTCGCTCGAGGTGGCCAGCGAGGTGGCGCGCAGTTGGAGATCCTCGTCGAGCGCATATCCGGTCGTCTGTGCGCTTCCGGTCTCGATCGAGATCGCGCACGCGAAGGAGAGGGCCGGCTCGGGGCAACCGTGAGCATCCACCGTCCCGATCTCGTCGAGCGACCGTTCCCCCACGAACGTGTGCTGCCCCGAGTTCTCGGACGCGAGTTCCGCCAGCGTGTCCGCGTTTAGCCGTCCTCCCGGAGGAAACACCCACGCTCTTCCGGGTGCGTCGTCGAATTGGGCATCGAAGACCGATTCGGCTTCGTTCAACTGGTCGCGGATGTGGGTCGGTTCGTTGCTCTCGACCGAGGGCAGATCCGGATACGAGTAGGGAACGAACAAGGGTTGGACCGTGTCCCGGGCCGCGACCGACCGCAACTGCGTGAGGACGAAGCGAGCGGCGGTCGCGGCGGCGTCAGAAGAACGGACCGTGACCACCTCGCCGTTCGTTTCGCGATCGAATCCATCGCTCAGATCGGCGATCTCCTCGAGGGTTCGGGGGGTGACGGCAAGACCCAGGTGGAGGGGTGCCGGCCCCCGGGGCCGAACCGGCGGCTTGGGACCGTGGCCCCGGCGTCGGTTGCTGCGGGGCGGCGGCGGGGGCTGGGGCCGGGTGACCTCTTCGAGGGAGGTGACCAGGCCCCGCAGCCAGCCCTCGCCCGAGAGGGCGTCCTCGAGCTCGCCCGAGGTCTGTTCCGGGGCGGTCGCGAAGGCTCCGTTGGGACCGCGGGCGGGGGCGGCGTTCACGGGGACGATGGGGACGATCTTGAGGGGGGTCTCCGGAGGGCTCGGGTAGTAGATCAACGGGGTCGTCAGGGCCGCCAGCTGTTCGGTCCCGGTGGCATCGAACAGGGTGATCGTGAGGGGGTAGACGCCCCCTTCGGTGGCCACCGCGAGGGACTGGAGCGAGTCGACCGGGTCGTCGAGCGTCACTTGGACCGTGCCCCCGGCGGGAACCGGCGCTTCGGGGGCTTCGAGGGCGGTGATCGCGCTCGCTTCGAAGGTGGGGGGCGTCGAGAAACTCTGCTGGAGCTCGGATCGGCTCAGGACCCGGCTGTGGGCGGTCACCGTCACGATGTAGCCGGGGAGGTCCTCGGCCGCCTCGTTGTGGATCGCCACGCCGATGCCTAGGGGGTCTCCGGGGACGCGCCAGGGCGCCTGGCGGACCAGGGTCATCTCGACCCCGCTCGAGGGCTGCCCGAGGGCAGCGCCGGAGAGGGCCGCCGAAAATACGAGGGTGGCTAGGGCACAGAAGATGCCGACGCGGCGCACCCGGTCAGCATAGGGGGGCGCCCGCCGTTGTCAGCGGTTGGTTACTTCGAGCCGCCGATCTTCCCGATGCGCTGGTAGAACTCGGACCCGTAGCGCTGTTTGGTGGTCTCTCCACCCTTCTTGCCGCCGATCTTGCCGATGCGGCCAAAGTGGTCCCCGCCGTAGCGCTCTTTGGTCGTCCTACCGCCCTTGCGCCCTGCCTCTGCCCGACTCATCTTGGTGGCTTCCTCGTTCATCCCCATCCTCCAACAGCCAGCCGACCGATTACGGTGTTCCTTGTTGGTACCCGCCCGCCGGGGGGTGAAACCCGGCGTCGCGGCTCAACCCGAGGCCGAAACCTGCCGATTCGGTACGAGTCAGCCATCTGGGAGAGCGGGGCTATGGCGATCGATATCCAAGAAACGCTGCGCTACGTCGTGGACAAGAAGGCGTCCGACCTGCACGTAAAGGCAGGGGGGCCGCCCTACGTCCGGATCAACGGGCTCCTTCAGAAGTCGGAATTCGAGCCGCTTTCTGCCGCCGACTGCGAGCGGGCCGCGATGGAGCTCATGGACGAGGACCAAGCGACCCGGTTCAAGCTGGGAGGCGAGGTCGACTTCGCCTACGCGATCGCCGGTCTCGGCCGCTTCCGCGTGAACGTCTTCCGCCAGAGGGGCAGCGTCGGCATCGCGATCCGAAGGATCCTCCCGGGTAGCCCCTCATTCGAGACCCTGGGTCTCCCGCCCGTCGTCAAACGATTGGCCGAGGAGCACCGCGGGCTGATCCTGATCACGGGACCGACCTCGTCGGGGAAGACGACCACGACCGGCGCCATGATCAACCACATCAACGGGGTTCGTTCGTGCCACATCTTGACGATCGAAGACCCGATCGAGATCCTGCACGCCGATCGGCAAGCGATCGTCAACCAGCGCGAGATCGGACTCGACACCAACAGCTTCGCCTCGGCGCTCCGGTCTGCGATGCGTCAGGACCCGGACGTCATCTTCGTGGGTGAGATCCGCGACCCAGACACCGTTAAGGCCGCCCTGCAAGCTGCCGAGACCGGTCACCTCGTGATCTCGACGCTCCACACGACCGACGTCTCCGAAACGATCAACCGGATCATCGACTTCTTCCCGCCTCACCAGCAGAAGCAGATCCGGGTGTCGCTGGCGGCGTCCCTCAAGGGGATCATGTCGCAGCGACTGCTGCCTCGGAAGGACGGGCGCGGCCGGGTTCCGGCGGTCGAGGTCATGATCATGAACGGGCGCATCCACGATCTGATCCTCGATCCCGACCGCACGCACGAGATCCTCGACATCGTTCAGCAATCCGGCTTCTACGGCATGCAGACGTTCGATCAGGCCCTTCTCGGCCTGTACCGCTCGGGCCTGGTGT
>DASSMG010000218.1:0-6505 GCA_035688995.1 Actinomycetota bacterium | reverse complement strand
CTACGCTGGAACCGAGTGTCATCTCGCCCGAGCATCTCCTTGCGAGATGGATTCGGTCCTTAAGGGTCGCGCCAGAGGGAGATCAGTCGTAGGACCCTGTCAATTACGACCGGATCGACGATCCGAGGGGGGAGGCCCTGGGCCTCTCGGGATTGTCGCAGGAGCTCACGTGCCGCTTCTTTCATCTCGGGCGCCTCCAATCGATGTTTCCTTCCCCTGTTCCGCTCTTCTCCTTATCAACAAATCAGTTCCTTTGAGCGCGCAGCAGTACGGACTTCCCGCTCAGCTAGCCCAACGAGCATCACTTTTCCCGTGATTCATCGACATGCGTCCTAGCGACACCATCCGAAAAGACGTTGCGACCAGGGAAAACAGACCCCCGGAATCGAGATTCAGGACCGAGGTGAATGCCGAATGGGATCGTGTGAAGTCTCACCACCCGTGTCCCGAATTGGCCTCGGTAGGAATGTCTCACAACCTCGCCCTCCTCGGCTTGCCGTTGGGTTGAGCTAGCGCCCCGAACTCTTTGGTCTTGTCGTGTCGAGCACGATGGGTCCGCAGCAGGGCCCCGTCAAGGGAGATCTGCACGGTGTCGCCGACGAGGCGCACAGCAACCGTCGCCCGGCGATAGGGATTGCCGACGCGGTAGTCGGTCCCGGCGAAGCTGATCGAACCGTGGTTGTCAACGATGCGCAGCACCTCACCGCCTCTGGTCGGTGCGGCAGGACGGGTCACCTTGGCGCGTCGGTCCATCTTGTCGTCGTCATCGATCAGGTGCCGGCGAGCATGGGTCGCCACCACGACCCCGTTGTGGGAGATGTGCAGCAAGCCATCGGCCGACTCGATCGACACCGCTTCGCCGGCGAGGTGACGGCCGACGTGATAGCGGTGCTTGAGGATGCTGATGCGACCTGCGCGGTCGACGCGGCGGCCGATGATCTTCTTCCTCGGCGTGGGTTCCTCCTCGTCGGCGACTTCACCGTCGATGACCTCGAGCGACACCGGGCGGGCGAGCTCGAAGCGTCTGATCGGTGGGACGTCGCCGAGGGATTGGTGCTCGCGCTCGTTGTTGTAGTCGACGACCCAGCGATCCAGGGCAACCTGCATGTCATCGATCGTCTCAAAGCTCGCCTCGGAGAAGAACTCCTTGCGCATCGTCTTGTGCAGCCGTTCGATCTTTCCTGTGGTGGTGGGCGAATAGGGGGCGGTCAGCAGGTGACGGATCCCGTTGTTGAGACAGATGCGGTCGAACAACACGTTGGCGGGCTTGCGTCCGAGCCTGCCGGTGAACACCTTTCCGTTGTCGGTGAGGATCTGTTCGGGGACGCCGTAGGTGCTGAGGGCTTCGAGCAGTGCGTCGCACACCGGGTGTGCCGTCGCCCGGGCGACGACCTTGGCGATGACGCAGAAACGGGAGTGATCATCGATGCCGGTCACCACGGACACCCCGGTGCCGTTGGCTAAGACGGTGCCCATGACGTCGATCTGCCACAGTTCCATCGAGCGGGATCGCTCCCAGCGTTTGTAGTCGTCTCGCCGACGTCGTCGCGGCTTGGGCTGGATCAGTCGGTGACGAACGAGGCAGCGATAGATCGCAGCGCGCGACGGCGGGGTCTCGAGCTCGCGGCGCAGCTTGTTGAGGATCGTTCGTGGGCCCCAGCCGGGATGGTTACGACGCAGCTCGACGATGCGAACCTCGATCTCGGGCGCCATCTGGTGGGGACAGCGATCGGGCTTCGAGCTCTTGTCAGCGAGGGCCGCAAGGCCCTCGGTGGCGTAGCGGACGAGCCAGCGATGAAGCGTTCTGCGATCGATCCCATAGCGGGTCGCGGTGTCTTTGACGGTGGCTCCGTCCAGCACCTCTTTGACCGCGGCGTAGCGCTGCTCAACCATCGACAGATCCACCAATGGCACGGCGTCCTCCTTGGCTCGATTGAGCACAAGTGATGACGCGGATGAGCCCTAGAGACGTGGAATTGGTGGGACAAAGGTGCCGAGGCCACTGTCGCCCAGGAGCCGAGGCCGGGCCAGAGAGTGGGACAGAGGTGCCGAGGCCGATGTGGGACAGAGGTGCCGAGCCTTCACATTGACGGCCACACCAACAATGCGCGCCCGGAGGGATTCGAACCCCCGACCCTCGGATTAGAAGTCCGACGCTCTATCCAGCTGAGCTACGGGCGCTTGTTCGGCATCCATTATCGGACGAACGACAGCCAGTCTCCCGCAGTTGGTTTCCGCTCGGCAGGAGCCTGCCGGCTTTGGAGAAGTCACGCCGATACGGCGTAGAGCTGCCAGTTCCCATCGATCCCGCGCAGCTCGTGCGTGCCACGATCCGTGAACTCGATCCCGGAACCCACGACCAAGGGCGGCACGGAGCCGGAGACGAGGATCTCGTCCGGGTCGGCCGCGGCCATGACGCGCGCGGCGACGTGAAGTGCGATGCCCCCGAGGTCGTCTCCCCGCACCTCGGCCTCACCGGTGTGCAAGCCGAAGCGCATCACGATGCCGAGTGGCTTCATCTCGTTCTTGATCGCCGCTGCCGACTGGATCGCGCGTCCCGGTCTGTCGAACGTGGCTAGGTATCCGTCACCGAGGTCCTTCACGACTCGGCCCCCACAACTTCGCGTGTGGCGTTGCACGATGTGGTCGAGCCGGTCGAGCAACCGCTTCCACTCCGAGTCGCCGAGGCGCGCAACGACCCCGCTCGAGTCCACGACGTCGCAGAACAAGATCGTTGCGAGGATCCGATCGGCGTCGCGCTGCCGGCGAGTGCCGGTGATGAACTCCTCGATCTCCTCGACGAACGCGCCTGTGTCGCCGAAGAAAGGCAAGAGATCCTGTCCCGGAAGCTCGACGACCCTCGAGTCCTTGATGTGATCTCTCAGGTAATACGCATTCTCGACCGGCACCGCGAGGCTGTCTGGTCGATGCATGATCAGCGTCGGTACCCGGATCGTGTCGAGGATCGAACGAACGTCGGTTTCGGCGAGGATCTCGAAGAACCTCGGCAGAGCATCGCGCGACACCGCGTTGCGCTGCCATCGAGCGACCCATTTCGTGAAGCCCTCGTCCGATGCCGTCGATGGGTTGATCAACGCCTGGAACTCGCTGGGAACACCCCACGAGGCCATGATCCATTCGATCTGCTCTTCTCGTTCCTCGGGTTTCTGACCCCACGGATAGTCCTCGTGCCACAGAGTGGCCGCGAAGGTCGCGTAAAGCACCAGCGTCGCGACGCGGTCGGGGTGGGTGGCCGCGAACAACATGGCGAGGGTTCCGGCTTCATGCATAGCGATGAGATGGACTTTGTCGGCGCCGACAGCGTCGATCACGGCAAGGAGGTCGTCCATTCCCTCATCGAGGGTCGCGGGGCCGGTGAGCCGATCGGAGAGGCCCGTGCCGCGGCGATCGAAGAAGATGATGCGACCCATCGCGGCCACTTCCTGGATCGATTCCGCGATGGCGGGGTACTCGGTCAGTACGTCGATATTCGAGAACCATGGCGTGAGCAGGACGATGTCGTTCTCGCCCTCACCGAGCGTGGCGTAAGCGAGGTTGATCCCGTCGTGCTCGACAAACCGAACGTCGATCTCCACCTGGTCGCGAGCATAGTGTCGAACGACGTCGGTAGGGGAGGTTCGGATGAGTGGGGATGAGGGAGCGTTCGACGCGATCGCGTCGCACCTCGATTACCCGATGTTCATCGTCACTGCAGCCGACGGCGAGCGCCGTGGGGGATGCCTCGTGGGCTTCGCCACACAGTGCTGCATCGATCCTCCGCGCTTCGTCGTGTTCATCTCGAAGAACAACTTCACTTACGAGGTCGCCTCGGCCGCTTCGCATCTCGCGATCCACGTCGTTCCCGGCGACGCCGAGGACCTCGCGCGCTTGTTCGGCGAAGAGACGGGCGACCGGGTCGACAAGTTCGAGAGATTGGCATTCGACGAGGGACCCGGAGGGACTCCTTTATTGAAGCGCTGTCCCGATCGCTTCGCAGGCCGGGTGATCGGCCGCGTCGACGGAGGCGATCACGAGGGATTCGTGGTGGAGGTCGACCATGCGTGGGGCGGCGGGGGGTCGTTCTTCCCGTTCTCGCGAGCCCGGGAGTTCGAGCCGGGGCACGACGCGTAAGGCGACGCGATGAACGGTTCCGAGGGGTTGGGTTCCGTTCTTAGGCGGCGTAACCCATGCGAGCCCGTGCCTCCGCCAGGCCCGGCGGGGGAGGCGCCACCATCCTCATCGCCCGGATGAACGCCTTGAGCGGCATCTTGAGGGCCGGGATCGCGGGGGAAAGCCGGGGCAGTCCGTAGGCGCGTCGGGCGCTCGCAGGAAGCGTTGCCACCGCCGCCGTCGATGGGATCGCCCAGCCCATGCGCCCCGGGACCTCGAGGAGCCGTCCCCCCGGAACCTGCGGGTAGGCGCCGCCGGGCCACACGACCGGCGGGAACAGGACGAAGCGCAGCGCTGCCTTCGCAGCGGGAGAGGCCACGAGCTCCTCGCCGTCGAGGTAATCGCGCAACTCTGCGTAACTTGCAGGAACGTCGTCCCGGTGGAGACCGACGAGCTCCGCCGCGGCAACCATCTCGGACACGTAACGATCGATCTCGTCGTCACTCAGTCCGGGCCCGAACACCCGGTAGCCGGTCATGAACGAATGGATCTCGGCGCAGTGGATCCAGAGAAGGAGCTCGGGATCGTCGGCGCGATAGGACCGGCCCGTGAACGGGTCCACGCCCGAGACGTGCTTGTGGATCGCTCGAACCCGAGCGGCCGCGGCATCCGCCGTCTCGGTGTCTCCGTAGGTGGTGGCTACGATGTACTCGGTCGTTCGTACGAGCCGCGCCCATGGATCGGCCTTGTAGCTGCTGTGCTGATCGACGGCTGCCATCGCCAACGGATTGAGGGCTTGGACGAGTAGTGCCCGAAGGCCTCCGACGATCATGGTCGGGTGCGCGTGGATCTTCCAGGTGATCGAGTCGGGACCGAAGTAACCGTGGTCGCTCATCGAGTTCATGTTACGCGGAGACGTCCGCAAACCGCGACATCCAGGCGACCGTGAATTCGACGATCTTCAGGAAGTCCTCGACCCGGATGTTCTCGTTCGGTGCGTGGATGTTGGACTCGGGCCGGGTGACACCTCCGGGACTGACGGTTGGGATCCCGAGTGTGTGCGCTACGGGATACATCGGCCCGGTTGCGATCATCAGTGGGGCGACCGATGCCTCCTCGTCGAAGACCCCCGTCGCCGCTTCCAGCGCGGCGCGACCGATGAGCGAATCGGATGGAGATCTCACGGGGTGTTCCATCGAATGACCCGAGATGTGGATGTCACCGAATCCTCGGGCATCGAGATGCTTGCGCAGTTTCTCGACGATGTCGTGAGGATCCTGGTTCGGCACGAGTCTCATGTCGAGTTTGGCCAATGCTTCCTTCGGCAGCACGGTCTTCGACAATCCGGGAACGGTGAACCCGGCGACGATCCCGGCGATGTTGCAGGTGGGCTCGAAGTAGTAACGGCGTACCAGGTCCATGCCGGTCGCGTTGCCGACGAAGGCATCGATGCCGAGTCGCGTTCTCTCGGCCTCCTCCTCGAACGGGATGTTGCGCAGCATCTCGAGGTCGTCTTCGGTGGGCGCAACCACATCGTCGTAGAAACCGTCGATCAGAACGCGCCCATCGGGTGACCGCAGCGTGGCGAGTGCTTCGACCAGGTGCCATACCGGGCTCGGTGTGTGCGCCGCCAGCGCGGAGTGCTGGTCCTCGGTGAGACCGCGATACGTCAGCTCGACGTAAGCGAGGCCCTTGGCCCCGAACACGAACGCCGGCCGCCCCTTCGCATCGATGCCGTTCCCTTCCCAGATGCAGCCGTCGGCCCGTAGCTCGTCGCCGTGACGCGTGATCAGGGACTCGAAGTGTCGGGACCCGACCTCCTCTTCTCCTTCGATCAGGAACTTGACCGTGATCGGCAGATCGCCATGGAGGTGCCGGTACGCGTCGAGGGCCGCGATCCGAGCGACCAGATCCCCTTTGTTGTCCGCACAGCCTCGTGCGAAGAAGATCCGGTCTCGGATCTCGGGACCGAAGGGGTCCGATCTCCACAGATCGATGGGGTCGACCGGCTGAACGTCGTAGTGGTCGTAGATCAGGACGCTTCGGGGGCCGCGACCGATCGTCGCGAGGATCGCGTCGGGGGCGGTGTCGATCGTCAACCTCTTCGTCGTGGCTCCGACTTCCTGCAATCTCGTCTCGACCCAATCGGCCGCGCGCGCAAGGCCTTCCGGTTCACTCGCAAGTGACGGCAACGAACAGAGCTCGGACAGCCACCCGATGTACTTGTCTGCGTTATCTGTAACGAATTCGCGCGTCGACAAATGACCTCCTTACGTGAGCGCATCTTCGCGTTTACAGGGCGCGAAAACTCGGTACATAAGAACAAGCGCGCGAACGGAAGGGAGGCAGACGTGGCGAAAGATCACGGACCCAGCGTCAAGGACGACAAGCAGTA
>DASSMG010000217.1:0-5711 GCA_035688995.1 Actinomycetota bacterium | reverse complement strand
TCTGCGAAGATGAGGTAACGGCGCCCTTCGTCGAAACTGAATCCGCACGCGCTGCTCTGCTGTGACGTGACGATCTCTTGCTCTTCGTGAACCTCGCCCTTGTAGACCGAGTCGACGGCGAACGACCACGCGACGGTCTGGTCCGTCAGCTGGTCCCCCGACGACACGACCCCCGTGAACACCGCGGCCGCACGCTCCGCGGCCCGAGCGTCGGAGGTCCGCGGGACGCAACTGCACCCCCAGGCGGGGACGGCCCCCACGGGGACCAGGGCCCCCACCAGCGCGACCACGACGATCGCGCGACGGAGCGCGGTCACCTCAGAGCGGCATCGATGTCGGCCATGAGGTCGTCGACGTGTTCGATCCCGACCGACAGACGCAAGAGCGTGCCGGGGATCTCGGCCCCCGACCCGGCGAGACTTGCGTGGGTCATCTTCGCCGGATGCTCGATGAGCGACTCGACGCCGCCGAGTGACTCGCCGAGGAAGAACAGCTTCGTTCCCTCGCAGACCTCGAGAGCGCGTTCCTCGTCGTCGAGCTCGATCGAGATCATCCCTCCGTAGAGCGGCTCCCCCGACGCGGCCATCTGTTTCGTCGCTACATCGTGGCCCTGGCTCGACGGCAAACCGGGGAAGTACACGCGGGTCACGTGGTCGTGTTGTTCCAACCACTCGGCCAGACGCATCGCGTTCGCGCTGTGCTGACGCATCCGTATGCCGAGGGTCTTGAGACCACGAAGGAGCAGCCAGGCATCGAATGGGCCGGGTATGGCACCGACCGCGTTCTGCAGGAAACGCAGTCGCTCGGCAAGCGCGTCGTTAGACGTCGCGAGCGAGCCGGCAACGAGATCGGAATGACCACCGAGGTACTTCGTTGCCGAGTAGATCGAGACGTCGGCGCCGAGTTCGAGCGGCCGTTGGATGAACGGCGTCGCGAACGTGTTGTCGACGGCGAAGAGAGCACCGGCCTCGTGACTCAAAGTCGCAAGCGCCGCGAGGTCGAGGATCTTGAGCGTCGGGTTGGTCGGAGTCTCGGCAAGGACGAGAGCCGCGCCGTCCGAGAGCGCGTCTCGAACGTGGTCTAGATCGGTCATGTCGACCCTGGTCCACGGGATCCCCAGGTCTCCGAAGACCTTCGCGAACAAGCGATAGGTCCCGCCGTAGACGTCGTCGGGGAACAGGACACGATCGCCCTGCTTCAAGGTCAGAGCGAGCGTCGTTATCGCGGCCATGCCGGATGCGAATGCGAGGGCATGCTCGGCCCCGTCGAGTGCTGCGAGACAGATCTCGAGGGCGCGCCGGGTCGGGTTATCGGTCCGCGAATATTCGTAGCCCTTGTGCTTTGCTACAGCTTGCTGGACGTAGGTCGATGTTTGATAGATGGGGACGATGGCCGCGCCGGTTGCAGGATCCGGGTCCTGACCGGCGTGGATGGCTGCTGTTTCGAAGCGCATAGCATCGGACACGATCGACTCTCCGGGGAGTAAGGGACTTGACGAGCTTGGATACCACGACGCGGGGCTCCCGCTCCGACCGTCCGTGGATCGCGGTGATCGGGCAATGGCGCCGCGGGTACCTCCGGGTTCCCATCCCTTACACGCATGCGGTCGAGCTGGCCGGCGGGGATCCTCGGGTTCTGTCGACCTTCGAGCTGCCGCCGCGGGAAGAAGCCCCGGAAGACCTCGAGATCCGAACGGGTCTCGATCCCCACGACCCCTCCCCGCTCGGCGATGCCTGCGGCCTGGTCATCCCCGGCGGAGGTGACATCGACCCCGCCCTCTACGGCGCCCGGCGCCATCCCCGTACCCATGCGGTCAGCCAGCGCCGAGACCGCTTCGAGCTGACCCTGCTGGGTGAGGCACTCGAGCGCGACATGCCGGTCCTGGCGATCTGTCACGGGATGCAGCTACTGAACGTGGCCGAGGGCGGCACGCTCAATCAGCACCTCCTCGACGACGCATCGAAGCTCGACCACTACCGGGATCGCCCCATGGCCGAGCCGGCGCACGGCGTGTCCCTGAAGGAAGGCTCGCGACTCGCCGAGATCATGGGGTCGGTGAGCGTCGCGGTGAACACCCACCATCACCAGGGCCTCGACGACGTTGCCTCATCGCTCGAACCGATCGGCTGGTCCGAGGACGGAGTGCTGGAGGCCGTCGTAGATCGCGGCCACACCTGGGTGCTCGGGGTGCAATGGCACCCGGAGGCCATGGCCCCCGTCGACGAGAACGAGCTGGCCATCTTCCGCGCGTTCGTCGAGGCGACGAACGCCTACCGGGAGCGAGTCTCCCGGGTCACTGCGCGTTCGGCGTAAACGCGTCCCCCACCAACGTCGCAACGTCCCCGTTCCCGGTCGTCGCTACGCGTTCGGCCACGACCGGCCCGTCGGCAACGACGACCACTGCCATCGGAGTTCCATGACTCCAATCGTTGAGGCCACGACGAACCCGCGTGCCGGCCTTGATCGAGATCTTCTGAAGTGACGCCGGCTTGACCGGCCCTCCGCCTTCCCTCATCAGATAGACCGACGCGGTCACCTTCTCGCGCCCCGGATTCATGATGACCAGGTCGTCCGCCGGGTTCGAGACCGCGGGAGGTGCGATGACCCATCCCGGCGACGGCGCGGTGGCCCCCATCGACGAGGTGACGCCGGTCCGGGATGCGGCGTACCAGACGGTTCTCTCCGCAATGACCCCGGTTCCGTTGAGAGAGTGCACGATCGCCCCGACGCCACCGAGCGATTGGTCGCGCGGATCGAGGTTGGCGGGCAAGGAGATCGCCTTGACCGACTGCGCAGGGATCTTCTCTTCGACGAGCTTCGGAGGCTGAACGCTGCGACTCGCCGTCGCCAGCGAGATCGAAACGACGGCCTCCTTCTTGTTGGGGTTCAGGAGCGTGATGACCTCGTCGAGACCGCGCCCGACCTCGCCCTCGGGGAAATACCAGTCGGTGGCGGGCCCGCTTGCTCCCAGCCCGAAATAGACGCCGTCAGGACGTTCGTCGGACGCCGCGAACATCGCACGCCACGCGACGACCCGTCCTCTCGTAGCGGTGACCTCGGCCCCCAGTACCGGCTGGCGAAGGAGGAAATCGTTCACCTTCACGTAGTGCGATTCGCCGGCGGGGATCGCGATGTCGCTCAGCCCGGCTTTGGGCTCGAGCCCGCTGGGCGTGACGAACGTGACCGAGATCACCGCTTCGTCGGCGAACGGATTGCGAACCAGGATGCGCTCGTCGTAACCCAGCAGGCTGCTTCCCGCGGGGAAGTACCAGTGATCGGAAACCGTTCGCGGGCAGCGCGCCGCATCCGACCCCGTTACCGGTTTGGTCGACGACAAGAGAGCCGACGCGTGGACGTGTGCGCCGTAGCCGACGGCTTCCAACGCCTGCTCGGCGCCCCGATGAAGAAGCAACCGGTCGGCGGCCAGATCCGAGTTCTTCGAGTCGATGGGATCGAGCCGGATCGTCGCGGGCGCGCCCGGATCTCCCTCGACAGCGACCGCCAGGACGGCGTTGCGCTTCGAGAAGGGCGGGGGGCAGAACGCCGCGCGCGTCTGGAAGATGCCTGCCTCGGCAGAAACGTCGCTTGCCGGAGCGTCCACCTGGCCGGCGAGCGCGTCGAGCCCGGCACCCAGGATCAGGCCGACACCCAGGACGATCAGAAGGTTGCGCATCCGGCTGCGTTCGCTCACGACGGAACCTCCGCGGTGCGACGACGGCGGGAGAACGCTCCTCCTAGGACCGCGAGCCACGCAACCGCAACGATGATCAACACGATCGTTTGCGTCGCGCTGCGCGAGTACTTGAACACGAGGGTTCCGGATGCGCCGTCCGGCACCGTGAATCCGTTGGCCCACCCGGCATCGGCGCGTTCGAGACGCTCACCCTCGATCGAAGCCGTCCACCGATCGTCGTGCGCTTCGGCGAGGACGCCGATCCCCGGGCCCGAAGCGTTCTCCGCAACGAACTTGGACGGTGCAACGACATCGGCGGTCTTCGCCGGTTTGGCGAAACCCTGCGAGATCAAGGTGGGATCCCGTCCTGCGACCGCGTCGAGATAAGGGGGCACCTTCGGATACACCGCGGCACGAGCGACGCGGTTGAGGTTCTCGAGCAATATGAAGCCGCGCTCGGCGCGAACGAGGGCGAGATCCCGCTGCGCCAACCACCGGTAGGCACCCGGCCCCCGATCGAGAACCACGTAGCGGACGTTGAAGGTTCCGAGCAAGCTGCCGCCGATGTCCGTGTCCCCCGCTTCGACGGCGCGGACGACGTTGTCGACCTCACTCTCGGCCGGGGTTCCGGTTCGTTCGAACAGGTCGGTCATCTGCTGCCCGCGCGGCCCCGTGATCATGTGCCCGAAGTGAGGACGGGCCGCCGATGCGGTCGGGGGCGACCAGCGATCGCCGACCCACAGCACGCGGAAGAGGCCCTCCTGCTCGGCCTCGGTCCCGAGGAGATCGCTCAGTTGGGCGGTAAGGACGGGATCGTTCTCGGGCGACGCGAGCCCGGGGCCCCACGCTCCGCCGATCAGCTTGGGACCGACACCCGCGACCACGAGGAACGCGGACAACGCCAGGGCTCCGAGCGTGGCGGCATGAAGCAGACCGATGCCGCGCCGCGGGAGATCGAGACGGAAGGCACCGACCGCCAGACCCGCGAGGGTCGCGAACGCGACGGCGGCGAGAACCCCGGCCTCGGTCGGCGACGCGAACAGTGGCCGCAACCACCCGGCGCGGATCAGAGTGATGAGCCATCCGTCGAGAAGGAGCAGAGCCCACATCGCCAGCGCGGCGCGGCGCCTCTGTCCTTCACCGACGACGACGGCAACGATGCCGAGAAGTGGAAGGGCAAGACCGAACAGCGTGGGTACCTCGGGGGTCTGGCCGAGCAGCACGCTGATGACCCCCTCGCCGGAATAGGACGCGGCGAAATGGCGCCATGTGTCGCCGCCCATCAGGATCGTCATCGGCCCACCGGTGGAGAACCACGTGGCGCTCCACGGCAACAGCAGGATCCAACCGAAAACGAGCCCGACGCCCGAAGTCACGAACCCGCGAAGGGCCCGCTCCCCCGGTTCGAAGGCGACTCGGGCGACGGCGAGCACCGCGGCTGCGAGGAAGTACAGAACCAAGGACCCCGGGACGAACGCAGCCGAGATCGCGCTCCCCAACGCGACGCGGGCAACCGAGCGGCCGCGCACCCACCCGGGTGGGCGGATCCAGCCGATGAGTCGCATCATCGAACCAACGACGAACGGTGCGCAGGCACCGAACACCAGCGCACCGAGTGCTCCCTCTCGGATCCCGGCGTAGCCGACCGCGCCGATCGCGTATGTAGCCCCGGCCGCGAGTCGCGCGGGTCGGTCCGCCACTCCGGCAACAAGTCGATAGGCGCCGTAGAAGGCGAGCCCGCCGAGCGCCAGGACGAGCAGCTTCTGTGCCGCCCCCGCGGCTCCGAGGGTGATGATCGGGAAGATCCCCAGCAACACGAATGCGGGGGGCGCGGCACCCGCTTGGCCCAACCCGGTCCCCCGCCACGGAGATAGGAACGCGCGCCACATCGCGGTGGCGCGGTCGGGGTACGGCAGTAATTCGCCGATCGATGCCGGCGGCTGCCACAAGAGATGGCGGAAGGCGATCACGAACGCCACCACGGCGAGGAAAGCAACGAAGCCCATGCGCCCCCGTAACTTCATCCCCACGGCGCGGA
>DASSMG010000216.1:0-10754 GCA_035688995.1 Actinomycetota bacterium | reverse complement strand
ACCAGGCAATCGTCACAGTGCTGTGTCTCGAACTGAGCGCAGTCGTGGCAGTCGATCCGCATCTGGGGCCTCCTCACTAGGCGGTGGTGCCACGCTAGCGAGGGGGTGTGACAAAAACCCGTCGGGGTCCCTAGGCGTCGGGAGCCGGGGTCTCGTCGATGACTGCGGCCGACCACGAATGGCCGGTGATGACGGTGGCCGAGGACGACGCCTTCACCACCACCTTCCCGTCGGCATTCGTGATCTGACCCTCGGCCAACAGCAGGGTGCGGCCCCGGTGGACGACGGTGGCCGTTGCCGTGATCGGGCGCCCGTCCGGCATGACCGGTCGCAGGAAGTTGACCTTGAGATCGAGCGCCGCGGGGATCGAGTTCGGGGGCAGAACGGTGTTCATCGCGCCGGTGAGAACGGCGTCGGCGAAGTAGGCGAGGAAGCCCCCGTAGATCGTGCCGGCAGGGCTGGTGAACCACGGGCTCGACGGCGCGGTGCTCTCGAAGTAACCCTCTTTGGCGCTCGTGTCGGTGATCCCGAACAGCTTGCTGAAGGGCGGCGTCGGAAGCTCGCCGGAGTTCGTCAGCTCGCAGATCTCGACAAAGGACTTCTCGGCCCATGCCTCACGGGGGATGAGCGAGGTCGTCAGCTCCCGCAGGTACGGGTCCGGGGTGTCGTACTGCCGTTCCTCGATCGGCGGGAGCTCCGTCTTTTCCGGGACGGGGAACTCGCGGATGAAGCATCGGGTGGTCGCGTGCGCTACGACCTCGCCGGCGCCGTCTTCGATGACCGCTTCCGCGAGGCCGAGTCGCCGACCGACCTCGATGGGACGCGCACGTCCGGTCAGGCGCTGGCTGCGCGTCGATGTGGGACGGAGATAGTTGAGCGTCAGGTCCGACGTGACGACGACCTGACCCGGTCCGAGGGGGCCGAGGATCGCACTGCCGAGTGGTGCGTCCGCCACGAGGGCAGCGGTTCCGGCGAGGAAGACCCCCGCGCCACTCTGCAACCACGGGCTCGCCGGCATCGAGAAGACGCTGCTCGCGACGCTCGCCGATTGAGGGGTCAGTCCGAAGAGGTGATGGATCGGGGGCCGCGGCATCAGCCCTTTGGCGGCCGCACGCATGCGCTCGACCCCGGTTAGTGCCAGGAACTCGATCGTGGGGTAACCACCGCGGAACGGTTCGTCCTCGAGCCAAGTCATGCGCAGAGCATAGATTTGGTTTTCGCGCGTGTGATCGCGCCCCTGGCGGTTACTCAGTTACGAAAGTTCGGTGATGGGGTCGCCTTCCCGAATTACTCCGGCCTCGATCACTTTGCAACAGATCCCCCCGCGGCCGCGACCGAGGGCTTTGGTCATTCCGTCTTCGGTGATGGACTGAACGTAGCGGCACGGCGGGCGGGGTTGCTCGTATTCGAACACCGCTTGTCCGATGCGGAATCGCTTGCCGGGAAGCTCGTCGAGCAGCGAGATGCCGCTCGTGATGATGTTGCGTCGATGCTCGCCGTTCGAGATCGAGATCTCGGTCTCCCGAGCGATCGCTGCGATCGCTTCCGACTCGATCAAGGTGACCTGACACGCGTCGACGCCGGTCCAATACCCGGTGGCCATCTCGTAACGATCGCCCTTGAGGCCTCTGCCCGGAACCGCCTCGACCTCGGGGACGCGCTTCATGGGGGCACTCCCCCGGTCGGTGATGTAGATCTCGAGAACTGTCGGCCTCACGGGCGTGACGCTACTGCGCGTTCGCCACCGCGGTCGCCCTTCGGCTCCGTTCCGTCAGCCACACGCCGCCTGCGACGATCGCGGCCCCCGCCCACTGCCCCGCGGTCATCGCCTCACCGACCGCGATCGCGAGGATCACGCCGATCACCGGCACGAGGTTGATGAACGAGCCCGCTACCGACGCGTCGACGTATCGGAGCGACACGTTCCACAACCCGTAGGCGGCCGCCGACGCGAGGACCCCCAGGTAGAGAATCCCGAGAACCATGCCCCCGTTCACGTCGGGAACACGGCCGAACGCGACTTCGAGCAGCGCGAGTGGCGCGATCAGCATCGCCGCGGAACCTGCTGATGCAGCGGTGGCAACCACTCCGGGAACGTCGGTCGCGAGCCGCTTGCCCTGGACCGTGTACACGCCCCAGGCGAGCACGCCGGCGAACACGAGCAGGTTCCCTATCAATGCCCCGCCGGCGGCAGACCCGGCGCGAGCTCCCGTGACCACGAGCGCGCCGGCGATCGACAACGCGATGCCGAGCGAGCGCTGTGGGGTCAGCCGTTCGTTGAGGAACAGGACCGACACGAGCAGCGTCACGGCCGGTGCCGTCGCGATGACGATCGCCGCGCTTCCGGGCGTCGTGAACATCAGTCCGGTCGTCTCGAACGTGAGATGCAGCACGAATCCGGTCAGCCCGAAGATCAGGAACGAGCGACGGAACATCATCCGCATGCGGAACCCCGCCCGGCGAGCGATCGGGAACAGCACCGCGAACGCGAGCAGGAACCGTCCGAATAGAAGGACGAAGGGCCCGACGCTGTCGAGGACGAGGTGAGCGACCACGTAGGAGCCGCCCCAGATCGTCATCGCCCCCAGAAGCGCCGCCGCCCCCGGGTTTATCCGGAGGCGGTTGCGTTCGACGATGCTCAGAGATACATCCATCACGACCGCCGGAGCGTCACGGCCGGAGCCACCTTCGGCTCGCAGATGCCCTGGAGGCGCTGCCCGAGCCGCACCAGGCGGCGCCCGGCGGAGGCCCGCATGCGTTCGGACCGCTCGCGGCGGCGACGAGCCACCCTCGAGTGATAGCCGGCCATCCGCAGACGGTCGTCGGCGATCTCTTTCTGCAGCAACTCGTAGATCCACATCGGCTGCATCTCGCCCTCCTTCTCCTCCGGGCCTTTACAGCGTCTCTGTAAGGGCCTAAACTCAAGATGGCTCTTACAATAGAGCCGTGGAGGTAAGAAGTCAAATGGATTTTGCCCATTACAGTAGCGAATCTGCGAGATTCGCAGCCGACCTCGTGAACACGAAGGGATCGGTCTCCGGCCGCGAGTACCTGGCCGATCTCGACGCCTGGAAAGCCTTCCTCGAGCCCTACATGATCGAGGGCTCCGGGAACCTCACCGAGCAGGACGTCGCCGATCTCAAGCGGTACCGGGACCGTCTCCGGGAGGTCTGGTTCGCCGACGAGCACGGGGCTGTGGAGCTCCTCAACGCGCTCCTTCGCGAGGTGGCCGCCACCCCGCAACTCTCGAATCACAACGACGCCGAGCAGTGGCACATGCATTACTCCGCCGCCGACGCTCCCCTGGCGAAGCGGGTCGCGGCGGGCGCCGCCACGGGACTTGCGATCACGATCGCCGAGCAGGGTCACGAACGGCTCGGTGTGTGCGGTGCCGATGACTGTTATGACGTGTTCGTGGACACGTCACGCAACCGGTCGCGTCGCTACTGCAACAACACGTGTTCGACCAAGATGAACGTTGCGGCTTACCGCGCCCGGGAGAAGTCCAAGAGCGATCCGTGACCGTCCCGCAAGGTGACGACGACCGTAGCCGCGCCATAAGGCGCCTCTATGCGAAACGTGGTTTTCGCATCCACGCGACCGTCTACGTCGTCGCAAGTCTCGGAATGATCCTCATCTGGGTCCTTACTTCGCGCGGTTACTTCTGGCCCGCGTGGCCGATCGGAGGCTGGGCTATCGGCTTGTTCTTCCATTGGTGGGGTGTGTTCGGAATCTCACCGATCACCGAAGACGACATCCGTAAAGAGATCCGGCGCTCGTCGGGAACGAACGACTAACGGATCACTTCCACAAGTTGTGTCGATGTCGCGATGGTCGCCTTCAGAACGCGGGCCCGCGTCTGTAGTTCCCTGTCGTTGGTGGCGAGAACCACCGGTACCGGCGGGAGGCCTTCGAGTCTCGCAATGATGTGGTCGTCGGCGATCTCGTCCGGGCGCGAGTACTCGACCTCGACCGGCCCCCGCGCCCGACGAGCCAGACCGGGGCCGATCTTCGAACCGTCGAACACGACGATCGTGCGGACCTTGTTCTTGCGGGCCAGCCGGTTGAGCTCCTCGACCACGCGGTCGCGCTGACGTTCGAGGGGCAGGTCTCCGTACGCGCCCTCCGCCATCGCGACGTTGTAACCGTCGACGACGAGGATCACGTCCGGTGTGGCGAGCCATTGCTCGAGGGTCTCGGGGGCGTCTTCGAGCCGCCCCTTCGGGACCGGTAAGACCGACCGCTTCGCCGGGGCGCGTTCGGGACGGGACGACTTCGTGGATCTCTTGGGGGCCGGGCGATCACGCAGCGCCTTCAGCTCACGTTCCACGTCGCGGGTCTGCCGGCGAGCGTCCTTGAGATCGCGGCGGAGCTCTTCGACCTGTTCCTTCGCCTTGTCAACGGTCGTGCGGGCACGGCGACGTTCCCGCTCGAGTCGGGCCTCTGCCTCGTCGGACACCCGGCGCGCCTCGGCGGCGTCTGCGGTCGCGGCGTCGATCTGCCGGCGTAGGTCGGCCACCTGCGACTCCAACCCACGAGACCGTTCACGCTCCCGTTCCAGCGCGGCGCGGCCCTCCTCTCGGGCCCGGCGTGCTTCCTCGCGCGCCTTGCGCGCCTTGTCGCGCTCGACCTCGAGCTTGCGCTCCATCGTCTGATCGGTCGTCTTGGGGGCGGGCTTCGGTTGCGCGGCCCCCTCGAGGCGGCCTTCCCAGCCGTCCGATCTGCTCGTCGCGATCCCGAGCAGCTCCGCGTCCTTCTTGGCCAGCGAGGGCTTGTCGTTGTCGAGCCAGTGCGCGATTCGCGCTCGGAAGGCATCGTCGTCCAGCGACGCAAGGAGCTCGACGCGATGCGCGTTCAGTGCTTGAGGGCGGAAGTTCCGGAAGCGCCGCAGGCGGCCGGGCAACTCGGGAGCCGGCGTCGACTTGAGGAACAGCCCGATGCCTCGCAAGAGCGCGGCGGCAACGTCGTCCGGGTAGTTCGGCATCACACGACTCCGGCGGTACGCAGCTCCTCGATAGCGCTTCCCTCTAATCCCAGCTCGGCCAGGGCCTGGTCGGTGTGCTCCCCCATCCGCGGTGGCGGCAGTCGGACCCCGTCGTCATTGCTCGCAAGCTTCAACGGGTTCCCGATGTAGGTCCACGGACCGACGCCGTCGATCTCGTCCTCGATCAACATCCCGCGCGCGCGGAAGTGCTCGTCGGCGAACGTCTCCGAGAACGTGAGGACCGGGCCGACACAGACGTCCTTACCGTCGAAGCGCGACATCCACTCGGCGCGAGTCCTGGTTCGGAACACGGCCTCGAGCTCGGCGATGACCTCGTTGCGCCTCTCGCCCATCGCGAACCCCTCGTCGAGAAGGTCGGGTCGTTCGATCGCGTCGCACAGAGCGGCCCAGAACTGAGGCTCGAGTGCACCCACGGTGATCCACCCGTCGGCCGCGGGATAGACGCGGTAGCAGGGGTACTTGCCGGAGAGGTGCATCAGCTCGGGCTCCGGGTCCTGTTTCGTTGCGACGAACTCGCCGGCATGGATCGTCAGCCACGACAGGGCCCCATCGGCCATCGCGATGTCGCAGAAGTCGCCTTCGCCCGTGACCCCGCGCCGCACCAGCGCGGCCAGGATCGCGATCGCCGCGGCCATCCCGCCACCGGCGAGATCGCCGATCTGAACCCCGGGGAGGACCGGGCGTCGCCCCTCCTCGCCGGTGATGCCCAGCAACCCCGCGTAACCGATGTAGTTCGCGTCGTGACCCGCAACCTTCGCTCGCGGTCCGTCCTGCCCGTATCCGCTGATCGCGCAGTAGACGAGTCCTGGATTGAGAGCATGTAGTGCCTCCCACCCGACACCGAGGCGATCCATCACCCCGGGACGGAACGACTCGATCACGACGTCGTAGCGCGTCGCCAACTCCGAGAAGATCCGGCGCCCTTCGTCGCTCTTGAGGTTGAGCGTCATCGACCGTTTGTTGCGATTGAGCGCGATGTGCGCAGACGAGAACTCTCCGACCGACGGCGGGGTCCAGCGGATGTAGTCACCCTTGCCCGGCTCTTCGACCTTGAGGACCTCGGCACCGAGGTCGGCCAGCAGCAGCGTCGCGTAACCGCCCGGGAGAAGACGGGTGAGGTCGAGGATCCTGACACCGGCGAGAGGACCGCCGGTCAAGGCGTCTCCCCGATCGACACGTCCGGGCCCACGTTCTCCGCGACGTCGGTCGAGCCGCACCAGCGACATACGACCTTCTCGACGTCGCGCTCGAGGACCTCCTCTTCCTCGGCGGAGCCCTCGCCGCCGAGCGTGTAATGCATGAACGTGCGCACGCGCTTCGCCTCGAACACGTCGAAGCGCGTCTTGTTGCCGCAGGCGTTGCAGAGGTAGCTCATCTCATGCACCTCATCGCGAAGACGACCGTGTCGTCGCCGACGGTCCCGAACTCTTCGGCGTCGCGATAGAGCTGCAGCGTCAGGTCGGCCGCCGACATGTCACGTCCGTAGCGCGACAAGCCTTCTTCGATCCGCTTGCGTCCGAAGAAAGCACCCGAGTCGGCGCGAGCTTCGATCAATCCATCCGTGTAGAGCAGGATCACGTCGCCGGCGTCGAGGGTGAAGGTCGTCTCTTCGAACGTCATGTCGGGGAAAGCGCCGAGGATCGAGCCCTCGATGTCCTCGTACGCCTCGACCACCCCGCTCGCCGAGCGGAACACGAGGGGCGGAGGGTGACCGCCGCGCGCGATCGTCCACACCCGGCTGCGCGCATCGAAGACGCCGTAGACCATCGTCGCGAAGCGATCGGCCTCGAGATCCTTCGTGAGCGCGTTGTTCAGGTAATAGAGCGCCGACGCCGGGTCGGGATCGCGCACCGTGAACGCTCGCAACATGTACTTCGCCATCGCGGTTCGGGCCGCAGCTTCGGCCCCCTTCCCGGAAACGTCGCCGACCACGACTCCGTAACGCTCGTCGCCCAGCGGGAACACGTCGAAGAAGTCACCACCGACGTCGGCCTCGCCGCTGGCCGGTTCGTAGACGGCCGCGATCTCGATGTCTTCGAGCTCGGGCATGTCAGTCGACAGCAACCCGGCCTGAAGGCTGCGCGACACGCGCCGCTGACGTTCGTAGCGGTTCGCGTTCTCGAGTGCCATCCCCGCCTGACCGGCCAGGACGCTGAGGGCCTCGGTCTCGTCGGGGCCGAGCGTGAGGGTCCGGTTGAAGAACACCGCCACCGCGCCCAGCATCGGGGTCCCCTCGCCGGGGATGGGGGCCGCGACGATCGTCAGTGGATCCGACCCCTTCTCGCGGAACAGGATCGTCCGACCCTGCTTGAGCGCCGCCCATGGGTCGCTCGACAGATCGATGCGCGCGAAGCGCTCGTTCGGTTGCTCCCTTTGAAGTGACCCCGCGGCCACCAGTGACTGATCCTGCGCGTCGAGGAAATAGACCGCCGAAGAATCACCGGACAACAGCGACGCGGAGCCCCAGATGACCTGCTCTAGCGCGCTCTCGGTGCTCAACCGGGTCCCGAGGGTGAGCCCGAATGCACGCAGAGCCCCCATCAGGTTGAAGCGGCGCGCGTTCGTCATCGCGACGCCGATCTGCCGGGCGAGTCCTTGAACGAGAGCTTCGTCCTTGGTGCTGAACTCCCTCGGCTCGTCGAAGACGAGGCCGATCAATCCGAACTCCTCGCCCCACCGCGACAGAGGGATGCCGACGAATGCACCCATCGGGAGCCGATCGCCCCGATCGTCCTCGGGTTCGAAGGCGCCGACGTCGGGGATCACGAGCGGCACCCCGTCGCTGATCGCCCGCCTCGCGATCGGCAGTCCCCCCTCGGAGACGGCGCGCCGCCTGAGGTCGTCGAGCGAGTCCCTGTCGAAGCCGACGTGGGATCGGATCTCGAGGAGGTCGGAGCCCGGAGCGATCGTGGCGGCGAAGGCCCGGCCCGCCTGGAGGATCTCGGTGGCGACCCGTAGCGCCCTCTCGAGCGTCTGCTCGACCGGGCCGACCTCGGCCAGGGCCGCGGACAGGGACAGCAGGACGTGGGCGACCTCTGCGTCCTGACGCAGCGAGACGAGCGTCTGCTCGAGGTCCTCGACCCGGCTGTCGGCCCGATCCCCCGGCGAGGCGATCTCGCTAACCATCGATCATTGAATTATCGAACATATGTTCGCTATCGTCTCCAGGCATGCCATTACAGATTTCGTTCGAGGACCTGGGGCTCCCTCTATCCGAGGTCACGTTCTGCGTGGTCGATCTGGAGACTACGGGAGGTTCTCCGGCTGCCTCCGCGATCACCGAGATAGGGGCGGTCAAGGTGAAGTGCGGCGAGGTCGTCGGCACGTTCGAGACCCTCGTGAACCCCGGATGCGGGATCCCGGTGTTCATCCAGCTCCTCACCGGGATCGGCGAGTCGCTCGTCGCCGACGCCCCGCCCATCGAGGCGGTGCTGCCCAGCTTCCTCGAGTTCGCCCGGGACACGGTGCTCGTCGCTCACAACGCTCGCTTCGATATCGGTTTCCTCAACGCGTCTCTGAAACGAGCCGACCGGCCCCCTCTCGACCACCGAGTGATCGACACCGCGGGGCTGGCGCGCAAGGTGCTTGCGGGCGAGGTCCCTAACAACCGTCTCGAAACGCTCGCTCGCCATCTCCGCTGCGCGCATCGGCCGTGCCACCGTGCTTACGCCGACGTTCTCGCGACCGTCGATGTCCTGCACCACCTGATCGAGCGAGTCGCCGGGTTCGGCATCACGACACTCGAAGACCTCATGCGCGTGTCGACGACGCGACTCGACCGCACCTTCCACAAGATCGCGCTGGCCGACGACGTCCCGAGGGGGCCGGGCATCTACCGCTTCATCGGGGCCGACGGCTCGACGCTCTACATCGGCAAGGCCACCGACCTCCGGAGCCGCGTCCGCTCTTACTTCTACGGCGACCCGCGCCGCAAGATCCGCGACCTGTTGCGCGAGGCACAGCGGATCGACCACGAATCGTTCCCGACGACGCTCGAGGCCGAGATCGCAGAAGCACGAGCGATAGCGCGCGAGCGTCCGCCCTTCAACCGGGCCGGCAAGACGCGCGGGGACTGGTACGTGAAGGTGGCGACCACCGGGAAGTCGCCGAAGATCTCCACTACGAGGACACCGACGACGGACGTGCTGTGCATCGGCCCGTTCCGGGCCCTGAAGGCCGCGCGAGCCTTCATCGATGCGGTCCGCGATTCCACTCGGGTCCACCACTGCAGCGAGCCGCGCCGCTGCCACGGCTGTTCGTTCGGCGAGCTCGGCGCTTGCGTGGGAGGAGACGCCGACGCCCAGCGCTCCGAGCTGCTCGCGATCGTCGACGCCGCGACCCGCGACCCCACGGTGCTGCTGGATCGACTCGAAGCGAAGATGACGCGTCTCGCGACGCAGGAGCGTTACGAAGAAGCCGCCGACGTCCGCGATCGGGGCGCGTTGTTACAGCGCGAAGTGATGCGGCATATCGAAAGCGCTGCGTGGGCCGGCTCCGGCAAGCTGGCGATCGAGGTCGGCGACCGGCGTCTCGAGTTCGTCGACGGGGTCCTCGTGGGGCCCGAAGCCGGTGATCCCGTCCGGCTCGAAGGCGACCACGTCACGGATCCCCGAGTGCTGTCGGCGTGGCTGCGCCGACACGGCGACTCCGCCCGGGTGATCGAGTCCGACGGCGTTGCGCTGCCGGTCGTCCTGGGGCTCGCCCCTCGCTTCCACGCCCGCGATCAAGAGGGTTAGGGGCGGTTGGAGGCTTCGACCAGCAGGTCGAGGGCTCGGGCCGCGGCCCCCGAGTCGATCGCGTCGGCGGCGACCTCGAGACCGGCCTTGATGTCCCCGGCCCGGTCGGCAGCCATCAAGCCCGCGGCCGCGTTCAGCATCACGATGTCGCGTTGGGGCCCCCGGTCGCCGGCGAGAACGCTGCGGATCGTCGCCGCGTTGGCGGCCGCATCGCCTCCCGCGATCGCTTCGATCGAGGCGGGCTCGAGTCCGAGCTCGGCGGGATCGATCGTCCATTCCGTGGTGGCGCCGCGATTCAGCTCCACGACGCGCGAGGGGCCGGAGGTGGCCAGCTCGTCGAGGCCGTGATCGCCGTGGAACGCGATGACCCTGTCGGATCCGAGGCGTCCGAGCGCCTCGACCATCTTCGGGAGCATGCGGGGGTCGGACACGCCCAGCGCCTGGCGGGTCGCGCCGGCCGGGTTCGACAGCGGGCCGAGGAAGTTGAAGACCGTGGCGACACCGAGCTCGCGCCGAGGCGTTGCGGTGTGGCGCATGGCGGGATGGAACACCGGCGCGAAGCAGAAACCTATGCCGGCCCGGGCGATACAGGTCGCGACGTCGTCGGGGCCGAGGTCGATCTTGACGCCGAGGGCCTCGAGCACGTCGGCGGAACCACAGCGAGACGAGGCGGCTCGGTTGCCGTGCTTGGCAACGCGCACGCCCGCACCGGCACACACCAGCGCCGCCGCGGTCGAGACGTTGAAGGTCCCGGTCCGATCGCCACCCGTACCGCAGGTGTCGAGGACGTCGCCGGGGACGTCGACCTTCGCCCCGAACTCACGCATCGTTCGAACGAGACCGACGATCTCGTCGACCGTCTCGCCTTTGGCGCGGAGCGCCACCACGAAGCCCGCGATCTGAACGGGCGTCGCGGCGCCGTCCATGATCTCGGTCATCGCGAGCGCAGACTCGCGTTCGTCTAGAGCCTCGCTGCGGAGAACCTTGGTGAGGATGTGCCCCCACGAGAACGC
>DASSMG010000215.1:0-13048 GCA_035688995.1 Actinomycetota bacterium | reverse complement strand
CGGTACGGATCTCGGCCGCCGCTCTTGCGATGGGCGCGGTGGTCTGGTTCGGAGTCGTCGTTACCGACCGGGTGAGGGCAGACGCGACCTACTGGCTACAGGCGGGGGTTCTTCTCGTGCTCGTCGCGGTCGGAACCGCGGTGTATCTCGGGGCCGCGCGGATGGCTCGCGTGCAGGAGCTGAGCTACGTCGTGAACCTGCTGCGTCGGAGGTCGGGGAGTGCACCCCCGTGAGTGAGGCGCCTCCGATCGTGGTCACGGGATCGCACCGGTCCGGGACGACTTGGGTCGGACGCATCATGGCGTTATCGCGCGGGACGGGTTACATCCACGAGCCCCTCAACCCGTCGCGCCGGCCGGGGTGGGGGGCCGGGCGAGTGCCGTACTGGTACCTGTACGTCTGCTCGGAGAACGCGGCCCGCTGGCGGCCGGTGTTCGACGACGCGTTCTCGTTCCGGTACCGGGTCGGCCCGAACCTGCGGGACGCATCGTCGCCGCGAGGCGCGGCGTGGCTGATTCAGGACCTCCGTCACGCGGTGCCCGGTCGCATCCGGCGAGCGCGGGCGGTCCTGAAGGACCCCTTCGCGCTGTTCTCGACGGAATGGCTGTCCGAGACCTACGACGCCCGCATCGTCATCACCGTGAGGAACCCGATCGCGTTCGTGGGCAGCATCAAGAAGTTGAACTGGCGGTTCAAGTTCCGCACCGTTCTCCAGCAGGACCTACTGATGCGCGATCACCTGGGGGGCCTCGCCGGCGAGATGCGGCGGTGCCGCGACGGGGACGTAGACGTCGTCGAGGAGGGGATCGTGTTGTGGAACATGATCCATACGACGGTCGATCGACTCAGGCGGGAGCACCCGGAGTGGGCGATCGTGCGGCACGAGGATCTGGCGGCCGATCCGTCCCGCGGCTTCCGCGATCTGTATCGCTCCGTCGGTCTCGCGTGGGACGAGGGCACCGAGCGGCGGCTTGCCCGATTCACCTCGGGATCGAAGGGCGAGGTGCCGGTGTGGCAACACATGACCGTGCGCCGGTCCTCGGCGGCCACCGCGGCGGCGGGATTGAACCGGCTTTCCGAAGCCGAGGTCGAGAGGGTCAGGGCCGGGACGACCGAGACGGCGCGCTCGTTCGGCTACTTCTTGGAGACGGAGTAGGAGCCTTTCACCTCGCCGCTCTTGTCGGGGAGGAGCTCGATCCAGGTCGTGCCCGACTGCAGCGCGATCGGCTTCCCGTCCTTGGTCTCGTACCGGACCGCGCTGTTCAGTGACTTGCGTTCCCACGTGCCCTTGATCATGGTCCCGCCGCGGAACACGATCGCCGTGCCCTTGCCGACGGCGTCGGCGATCTCGATCGACGGGTTGCCGAGGACGTCGGTGATCTTCTTCGAGTAGTTGACCTTGTGTAGCTCGAGGATCACGTTGTCGACCGCGATCTTGGTGCCCGATTCCATCGTGAGAGGCGAATCGTGGTCGAAGCGCATCCACGCCCCGCGTTTCCAGCGATAGACCACGACGCTCGACTGCGAGAACGTAGCCGTAAGCGTTTTCACCTTCTTGCCTTGCGATCCCGTGACGTTGAAGTCGAAGAGGTCCTGAGGAGGCGGCTTGTCGTACTTCTTCTGACCGATCTTCCTCAGTGCCGCGGTGTTCGCGTACAGCGTGTGCTCCGAGCTGTACCCCGAGCGTGGAACGCGCCGCATCGCGGATCCGGCGGCGGTCTCGTCGATGCTGACGATCCCGCCCTTGTCGAGCGCCTTCTTCACCTGGCCGTTACCGCCGGCGTCGCCGAGGATCTTCGTTATCGGCGTCATGATGGCCGGGTCGACGACCCGCGCGCTGCGGACCGGTCCGGCCTTCTTGCTGTCGGTGCAGTGGAAGATCGCCATGAAGCGGGTCAGGCCCCCCTCGACTTCCTCCTCGAAGACGATCTCGGCGTCGTCCAGGCCCGACAACGGGTACGCGGAGGGGTTGTTCTCGATCTTGATCGCCACCGCGGGACGGTCGGCCCGGACGCCGGCAGGGACGTCGAAGCCCGTCAGCGGGCATTTCGGCTCGACCGTGGGGGTCGGGGTTTCGTCGCTTGCGGTCGGCGGCTCGGCGTCGTTGCTACACGCGCCGAGCGTCAGCGCCAGTGCGACGAGAACGAGAAGGGGCTTACTTCGAGCGAACAAAGGACCCCGTCACTTCGCCCTTGTCGTCGGGCAGTAGCTCGATCATGGTTCGTCCCGGTTTCAGGACGAGGTCGTCGCCGCCCTTCGTCTCGAAGTGAACGGGATCGTCGGTCGACTCGCGGACCCACTTGCCCTTCAGCATGCGCCCGTCGCGGAACAACACGGCTTCGCCCGTCCCGGTGACGTCCTCGATGTAGGGCGAGGGCGTGCCGAGCACGTCGGCGAACTTCGTCGAGAGGTTGACCGTGTGGCGCTCGATGAGCACGTTGTCGAAACTCAGTTGGGGGCCGTTCTCCATCGTCAGGGGCGAGTCCCCGTCGGACCGGTACCAGCGGCCCCTCTTGTAGGAGAACGAGATGCTCGAGTTGCCGAAATCGAGCGACACCGTCGACGTCTTCTTACCGGTGCCTTCGAGGTCGCCGAACGTGAATATGTCGTCGGAGGGAGGCGTCTTGTACTTCTTGCGCCCGAGCGCGCGGAGCGCCTTCGTGTTTCCGTACAGTGTGTGCTCCGAGCTGTAACCGGTTCGAGCGCGACGCTCCATCGCATCTCCGGACGTGTTCTCGTCGAGGAGCACGACGTCGAATTTCTCGAGATTGGCCCGCACGCCGGGGTTACCGCCCGCCGCGGCGAGGATCCGCGTGTACGGAGCCAGGATCGCGGGGTCGACCTCACGCGAACTGCGCACCGGGCCCGCGATGGTCGCGTCCGAGCAGTGGAAGATCGCCATGAAGCGCGTCAGACCACCTTCGACCTGTTCTTCGTAGACGACGTCCGCGTACTGGAGCCCCGAGAGCGGATAGGCGGACGGGTTGTTCTCGATCTTCACGCCGAGCGCCGGTCGCTTGAGGATCTTCTCGTCCTTGGGCTCGACTCCGGTCAGGGGGCACTTCGGCTTGGACAGCACGTGACCCAGAACCGGGATGTCTTCCACGTTGTTGCGAAGGAGGAAGAACGCTCCTCCTGCGACGACGAGGATGCCCGCCCCGATCGCGAGCGCCCGTTTCTTTCCAGTGGTCATCGACATCGGTCTCCTACTAGGTCTGTATCGACAGAGAGGGGCCGTTCTGCAGTGGCCCACGGCGCCGGGACCGGCCCCGACGCGAAAGCGCACCCTGCTCCCAGGGCGCCGAATCAAGCTAACACGATGGGTGCCGAATGCCCGCTTTTCGCGAGTTGCGCGGGTCCTCTGCTAGCTTTTTCGCGATGACCGGGCGGCGAGAGAAGGTCACCACCTACCTGTCGATAGCGGTATCGGGTCTCTGCCTGATCGTTGCTTCGATGGGGCCGGCGACGAGAGCGAGCGCACGATCGCGCTATCGCGTCACCCGGTCGCGGGTCGCCGACGGCATCACCCTGGCGACGATCAAAGACCGCCGCGGCCCGAACGAGATCAAGGTGCTGAAGGTCGAACCACAGGGGACGCCCACCCTCGACGTGGCCCTCGCGAACGACGAGCTGGACGGGCACGAGACCACGAGCTCCATGGCCGCCCGGCACCATGCGGTCGCGGCGATCAACGGCGACTTCACGCTGCGGCCGCAGGATCGAGGGTCGGGACGTCCGATCGACACCTTTGCGGAAGACGGCCGGATGGTCACGTCGCCGCTGATCTGGGGGCGCAACTTCTCCATCTCGCGCGACGAGACGAGCGTGCGATTCGGGCACAACCGGCTCGACGCATGGGTGGTCCAACGCGACTCGGGTCAAAGATGGCGCGTCCCTGCGGTGAACCCGTTGGTTCAACCGACCGACGCGTACGCGATCTACACACGGGCGGGTGGAAGCGTTGCGAAACCACCCTCCGACGCGTGCTCCGCCCGGTTGTTCGCCGCCGACAACCAACGATGGACGTCGGGCCGGTTGGGCCTCGAGCGCCTCTATACGGTTCGCAAGGTGCAGTGCGGACCGCAGCCCTTGCCCCGCCGCCGGGGGATCGTGCTCGCGGCCCCCATCGACTCGAAACAGGGGGCCCAGATGCAGACCACCCTGCTGCCGGGCGAGTCCGTCGTCTATGGGTGGTCGCTCAACCGCTACGGGATCCTCGACACCATCGGAGGGAACCCCGATCTGGTCGAGGACGGAGCGGTGGCGACGGGCTCCTGCACCACGTCGTACTTCTGCCGCGCGAACCCGAGATCGGGCATCGGCTGGAAACCCGACGGAACGATCCTGCTCGTCACGGTGGACGGCCGCTCGAAGGCGTCAATAGGGATGACCCCGGAGCAGTTCGCACGCTTCTTCATCCATCTCGGCGCCAAGTGGGCGCTCAACCTCGACGGCGGGGGCTCGACCACCATGGTGGTGCGCGATCGCGTGGTGAACCGACCTTCGAGCGGCTACGAACGGCCGGTGGGCTCGGCCCTCGTGGTCCTCGAGGGTCCCGACCCCGACGAGGTCGAGCCGGGCGAACCGCTTGCCTCCCCCAGTCCGACCCCACCGCTACCAACACCGGTGCCGAGCGCGGCCGGGGTGTCCCGAACGCGACCGGCACCCCTGCTCGACGGGTTCCAGGGGGTCATGCCGGCCCGGTGCGGAGCGCTGTTCGATCCCGGATCGACGGGAGGGCTTCTCGACGCGCTCGCTCGCGGCGAGTTGAACGCGCGGGATCGCGATCTCGGCCCGAGCCTCCGGTGGGCCGTTCGGGTGTTCCGAGGATCGGCTCCCTGCCGCTAGGAGATTCCGGACAAATGTCTTAACCCTCTACCGGGTAGGGACGTCCTCTCTCTACGCTGCTTGGGTGGAGGCGCGCAGCGAGCGACGGTCGTTGAAATACATCCGGTTGGCGGCACATCTGGCGTCGCAGCCGGCCGAGATCGAGCGCATCACGTTGTCGCTTCCCGAGATCGAGGCGATCGTCGGAGAAACCCTGCCCCCGAATGCTCGTTTCCCTTCGTGGTGGAAGAACGACGATCGGAAGATGCACAGCCGGGCGTGGCTGACCGCAGGGTGGCAGGTCGACGCGATCGCCGGCGACAGTCACGCGGTCGAATTCGTTCGCACGCGCGGCTGACCGGCGCGTCCGCGTCCGAAGCGGGGACGACTCCTACAATGGTCGTATGAGCTCGACCCCCGAGCGCGCACCGATCCAGGCTCCGGCCTCGCCGCGCGGGGTGAAAGCCGTCCTGAAGAAGGTGCGGCCCGCCCGGGCCCCCGAGACCGAGCTCCAGCGCCTCCTTCGCAAGGTCAGAGCCCAGCGCCCGAAAGCCGACACCAAGCTCATCGAACGGGCTTTCGAGATCGCGGAAGCGGCCCATCGCGAGCAACTGCGCAAGTCCGGGGACCCCTTCATCACGCACCCCCTCGGGGTCGCCATGATCGTTGCGCAGCTCGGTCTGGACGAGACCACGATCGCCGCAGCTCTTCTTCACGACACCGTGGAGGACACGACCACGACGCTCGAACAGATCGAGAAGGACCTCGGGTTCGAGGTTGCGGCGCTCATAGACGGGGTCACCAAACTCGACAAGATCCGCTTCCGTTCGGTCGAGCACACCCGTGCCGAGAACCTGCGAAAGATGATGATCGCGACGGCGAAGGACATCCGCGTGATCCTGATCAAGATCGCGGATCGTCTGCACAACATGCGCACGCTCGCCCCCCTTCGCGCCGAGAAGCGACAGCTGATCGCGCGCGAGACCCTCGAGATCTATGCGCCGCTCGCGCATCGCCTGGGGATGTACGCCATCAAGTGGGAGCTCGAGGATCTCGCCTTCGCGACCCTCCATCCCAAACGCTTCGAGGAGATCCAGACCCTCGTCGAGCAGCGTCAGCCGGAGCGCGAAGCGATGGTGCGCCAGGTCACCGAGGCGATCGACGCGAAGCTGCACGAGGTCAAGATCAAGGCGGAGGTATCGGGCCGGCCGAAGCACCTGTACTCGATCTACGAGAAGATCGTGCTCGGCGGGAAGCAGTTCGACGAGATCTTCGACTTCGTCGGCATACGCATCGTGGTCGAGAGCGTGAGGGACTGTTACGCCGCACTCGGCGCGCTGCACACCCTCTTCACGCCGATCCCCGGGCGCTTCAAGGACTACATCGCGATGCCCAAGTTCAACATGTACCAGTCCCTCCACACGTCCGTCATGGGCCCGAGCGGGCAGCCGGTGGAGATCCAGATCCGCACCGAGGCCATGCACCGCGCCGCCGAGTTCGGGATCGCCGCGCACTGGCTCTACAAAGAGCAGCGACGAGGGAAGGTTTCGGAGAGCGACATCGCGTGGCTGCAGCGCCTCATGGACTGGCAGCAGGAGTCCATCGATCCCAAGGACTTCATCGAGTCCCTGAAGATCGACCTCTATTCGGACGAGGTCTTCGTGTTCACCCCCAAAGGCGACGTCATCTCCCTCCAACGCGGTGCTACGCCACTCGACTTCGCCTATGCGATCCACACCGAGGTCGGTCATCGGACCGTGGGCGCGCGCGTGAACGGCCGGCTGGTTGCTCTCACTCACGAGCTCTCGTCGGGGGACTCGGTCGAGGTGATCACCGCCAAGGGACCGGCGTCGCCATCACGCGACTGGCTCCAGGTGGTCAAGACGCCGCGGGCGCGGAACAAGATCCGTCAATGGTTCGCGCGCGAGCGTCGTGAAGACGCGCTGGCCCAGGGTCGCGACGCGCTCCTGGCATCGATGCGCAAGCAGGGCCTTCCGATCGAGAAGATCGCCAAGGGGGGCTTGATCGACAAGGTCGCCACCGAGCTCCATCTGGCCGACGCCGAAGCCATGCACGTCGCCATCGGTGAGGGACACCTCTCGCCGCAATCCGTCGCGACGAGGCTGATCCGGATGTTCCGTCCCGAGCCCGAGACGGTCGAGACGCCCGAACCTCAGCGCAAGCGCGTCGACCGATCGCGCCGAGGGAAGGGCGTCATCGTCGAGGGGATGGACGACCTGCTCGTTCGTCTCGCGCGGTGCTGCACGCCGGTGCCGGGCGACAAGATCGTCGGATTCCTCACGCGGGGTAGGGGTGTGTCGGTGCACCGGGAAGACTGTCCCAACGCGAAGGCCCTTTCGGCGAACCAGGACGGCCGCATGATCGACGTCTGGTGGCACGATCGCGGACACGGGACCTTCATCGTCTCGATCCAGATCGAAGCTCTCGATCGCACGAAGCTTCTGAGGGACGTGACCGCAGCGATCTCCGACCACGGCTTGTCCATCGTGTCGTCGTCGACCCGTTCGGGCAAGGACGGGATCGCGGTCCTCGGATTCACCTTCGAGCTCGCCGACCCGTCGCACCTCGACCACGTCATCCAGAGCCTCCGGCAGGTGGACTCCGTCTACGACGTCTACCGCGTCGTCCCCGCCTCCGCTCGCGGCTGACGGTGCTGGGGGGCACGCGCGGACCGGTGTCCGCGGCTGCACTGGTCGTTATCGCGCTCGCCGCGTGCACGTCCACACCCGCGGCGACTCCCGTCAACGACAGCACGGCACCGCAAGCCGCCAAGGGGTTCGTCGACGCTTGGAACGACGCCGACTACGACGTGATGAGCGAGTATCTGAGCCCCGGCAGCGCCCTCGACGGCGACGACCTCCAACGTCTCTTCGACCGGCTCTACGACCACGGTGCGCTGAAGTCGATCCACGTCGATCTCGATGCTCCGGCACAAGAAACGCGGACTGCAGTGGCAACCGCGCCGTACTCGATCCGTTATCGATCCACCGCCACCCGCCGTCCCGTGAAGCTCGAGGGGGACCTCGAGCTGCATTACTCGGGAGAGGACGACGCATGGCAGGTCGTGTGGTCGCGATCGCTGTTGTTTCCGGGCGAGCCGGAGGCGCGTGATTTCGACATCGCCGCGACGTGGTTGCGACGGGGATCCATCCTCGACCGGCACGGCCGCAAGCTCGCGACGGGACCCGTGGACGGCCGTCGCTATCCGTACGGATCGACCCTGGGATCGACGGTCGGCCACATCGGCCCGGCCTCGAAGGAGGACGCGGCGACCTACGGGGTCTCGCCGGGGGATCTCGTCGGTGGGTCGGGTATCGAGCGTGGGTTGCAGGAAGCCCTCGCAGGGACCCCTTCGACGACCCTTCGACTCGTCGATCGCAAGGGCGACGTGGTTCGTCGGGTCGGGGCCAAGAAGGGGAAGCCGGGTCGCAACGTCAAGACGACGCTGGACATCGAGTTGCAGCGCGTCGCGCAAGGTGCGTTCGGGTCGACCACCGGCGGTGTCGTCGTGATGGACCCCCATACCGGGAACCTGCTGGCCGTCGTCTCGTCGTCTCCCTTCGATCCCAACAACTACGTCGGGGCGGAGGTGCATCCGTTCAATCGTGCGCTCGACGGAAGGTATCCGCCGGGGTCGTCGATGAAGGTGGTTACCGCTTCGGCCGCGATCGACACCGGAACCGTCACGCCCGACACCCAACTGAGCGGTCCGGCGGAGTTCCGCGGAGTGCACAACTTCGAGTCGGGCGAATTCGGCCAGATCAGTTTCGCGACCGCGCTGCAGCACAGCGTCAATACCGCGTTCGCTCAGGTCGCACTGAAGCTCGGTGCCAAGAAACTGAGCGACTACGCCGAGCGCTTCGGGTTCAACCGCGTCCCGGAGATGCCGCTCGAGGCGTCGGAATCGTCGTTCCCGTACCCCGAGACCGAAAGTGATCTCATGTGGGGCGCGATCGGTCAGGCGCGCGTGCTGGCGACGCCACTGCAGATGGCGACCGTCGCGGCGACCGTCGCGAACGACGGCAAGCGGATGGAGCCGCGGATCAGCTATCTCGACCCCCCCTCGGGCGAGAGGATCATCACGAAGAAGACCGCCAACACGATGACCGATCTGATGGTGAGCGTGGTCGTCGGCGGCACCGGTCAGGCGGCGAGATTGTCGGGCGTGGACGTGGCGGGAAAGACGGGGACCGCCGAGGTCGACGTGAATGGCGAGCGGAAGAACCACGCGTGGTTCATCTGCTTCGCCCCCGCCGAGGACCCCGACATCGCGATCGCGGTGGTCTCGGAGTACGGCGGCATCGGGGGAGAGGTCGCCGCGCCGATCGCCCGCCAGATCCTTTCCGGGGGTCTGCTCGTCGTCCAGTCCGACGAGTTCCATGGGATCAAGTGATGAGGGCCGTCGTCCAACGGGTGTCGGAAGCGTCGGTCGCGATCGAGGGACGAGTCGTCGGTCGGTGCGGACGCGGGGTGATGGTCCTCGTCGGCGTGTCTCCTGCTGACGGCACCCGCGAGGCGGGATGGCTCGCCGACAAGGTCGCGAACCTGCGCATATTCGCCGACGACGACGGCAAGATGAATCGCTCGTTGCTGGACGTTTCGGGAAGTGCCCTGGTCGTTTCACAGTTCACGCTGTACGGAGATGCGCGTAAGGGTCGGCGGCCCTCGTTCATCCGTGCCGCGGAAGGCCCCGAGGCGGAAGCCGTCTACCGCGGGGTCGTCGACGCGCTGAGGACGCTCGGAGTGACCTGCGAGACCGGCGAGTTCGGCGCCATGATGGACGTCGCTCTCGTCAACGAAGGACCGGTCACGATCCTTCTGGATTCGGACAAGACGTTCTGAGAGGTCAGTCCTTCAGCACGCGGCGTGCGGCGTCGAGGATCGCGTTCGGCGTGAGCCCGTACTGCGCGAGGAGCTCGTCGGGCTTGCCGGACGTCGCGTAGGTGTCGCCCAGATCGACGAACGCCATCCGGGTCGGACGCTTGTCCGCGGCCACCATCGCCACGATCGACCCGAGGCCCCCGTACGCGAGATGCTCCTCGGCGACGACGATGCCCTTCGTCTCGTTGGCGGCACGCTCGATCGCCTCGGCATCGACGGGCTTCACCGTGTGCATGTCGATCACCCGGGCCTCGATGCCTTCCTGCGCCAAACCTTCCGCAGCATCCAGCGCCATGGCCAGCATGATCCCGTTCGCGATGATCGCGATGTCGTCACCGGACCGGATCTCGTTCGCCTTGCCGATCTCGAACCGGGCCCCGGCGTCGTAGATCTGGGGGACGGCGGGCCGGCCGCACCTTAGGAACGTTGGACCCTCTCGCTCGATCATGGCGTGCGTTGCCGCGGTTGCGCTCACCGCGTCGGCCGGCACGATGACCGTGAAGCCGGGAAGCGAGCAGGCGAGGGCGACGTCCTCGATCGCCATCTGTGATGGCCCGTCCTCGCCGATCGAGATCCCGGCATGCGTTCCCACCAGCTTCACGTTCTGGTTGGGGAACGCCACCGACATGCGGATCTGGTCGAACGCGTTGGCCAACAGGAAGATGGAGAACGAGGCCGCGACCGGGATCTTCCCGGCTCCGGCGAGCCCGGACGCGATGCCGACCATGTTCGACTCCGCGATGCCGCAGTTGAAGAAACGGTTCGGGTACTTCTCGCGGAACTTGTTCGTGAACGTCGAGTTGTTGACGTCACCGTCGACGACCACGACGCTCTCGTTCGCTCCTGCCTCGGCCAGCGCGTCGCCGAACGCTTCGCGCGTGGACGGGCCTTCCGGCAGCTCGATCCTGGTGATGCCGAAGCTCATACATCCGCTCCGATCTCTTGGAGGGCCTTCGCTTCTTCCTCGGGAGGGATCGGTTTGCCGTGCCATTTGTCCTGGCCGGCCTCGAGCAGGCTGACCCCTTTGCCCTTGATGGTGCGCGCCACGATCGCCTGCGGTTTGCCGTTGGTGTCGCGCGCCCACGTGAAGGCGTCGGCAACCTCGTCGAGCGAGTGGCCGTCGATCGTCCGAGCGGCCCACCCGAACGACGTGAGCTTCTCCTCGAGGGGATCGAGCGGCTGGATGTCGTTCACGTGGCCCGTCTGCTGGTTCCCGTTGCGATCGAAGATCAGTGTGAGGTTGTCGAGCTCGTGGTTGCCGGCGAACATGATCGCCTCCCACACCTGGCCTTCTTCGGTCTCTCCGTCGCCCACGATCACGTAGACGCGGGACTCGGTTCCGTCGAGCTTCGCCGCCAGCGCGTGACCGATCCCGATCGACAGGCCCTGCCCGAGGGAGCCGGTCGATGCCTCGACCCCGGGAAGGCGGCACATGTTGGGGTGCCCCTCGAGGGGAGAACCGAACTTTCGCAGCGTGAGGAGATCCTCGGTCGGGAAATAGCCGGCCTCGGCGAGCGCGGCGTAGAGGCCGGGTGCCCCATGGCCCTTCGACAGGATGAGTCGATCGCGCTCCGGGTCGTGCGGTTCCTTCGGGTCGTAGCGGAGCACGCCCCCGAAGAACAGCGTCGCCAACAGTTCCACCATCGAAAGCGAGCTGGACGGGTGGCCCGAACCGGCGGTGGTCGTCGCCTTGACGATGTAGGCCCGCAGCCGCCGGGCGATGGTCTCGAGCTCATCCCGCGACACGGTTCGCGCCTCCGCCATCGCACCTCCCGCGTGCTCGGTCGTTCGGATCCTGCGTGTCGTACGTGATCGCTTTCTATGAAACCACAGGCCCGGGATCAGTCCGTTCGGTGCAGCATCCGGCCCAGGGGGATCTTCCGATCCCTCAACGCGTGGGCCTTCCAGCACCATCCCTCGGGCGGAAGGAACTGGCGCCCGATCGTCGACACCTTCGTGGTGAGCTCACCGTGGACGGTCTTGATGTTGTAGACGGTGAGGGGGGCGGTGTCCGGTCGCGTGCAGTGGTCGAAGATCCAGATCCGCGCGTCCCAGGCCCTTTCCGACAGGGGCATCGCCGTGAGCATCGGGTAGTAGAAGGCGAACACTGCCGCGGCCGCTACCGCCACGACGACGACCGCGATCCGTCCCGCCAGGTAGGCCCACAAGCGCTGCGCCGCGAGGGCCTGCGCCGCGCACATGAACGGGATCATCGGCAACACGTAGAAGATGTAGAGGCCGGTGCGTCCCGACCCCAGCAGGAAGGGAGCGGCCTCGAATGCCATCCACGGCAACAGGTTCAGCCAGAAGCCGGCAACGATGAAACCCTCGGGTCGGGCGGGATCGTTACGGCGGAACCACTGAACGGTCACCCACAGAAGGGCCGGGATCGCCAACCACCACGTGACGGGACTACCGCCGCCGAGCACGTTGATCCGCTGGCCCGACGAAGTCACTTCGGTGAAATACGGGAACGCTCTCTTCAGGAGCAGCCACGACCACGGCGACGATTGGAACGGGTTCGTGCTCCCGAGTGACAGGTGGTAGTGGAGCGCGTCGATCTGGCGCTGGTAGAGCTCGTAGACCCACGACCCGTCATGCCACGGCAGCGCCCAGAGGGCTCCGTGGACGTGGCCGATGAACGACGCGACGTAGACGGCAAGCGGAACGACGAGGAAGGCAACGAGCATGCCGCGTCCCTCCTCGCGCACCACCTTGAGGAAAGCGGATCGGCGCGGCCGCCGCCGCCGGTGCATGTCCCACGCGACGGTGAGGATGACGACCGACACCAGAGCTATCAGTCCCGACCATTTCGTCGCGAGGGCGCACCCGGCCGCCGCGCCGGCGGCGATCCGCCACCATCTCTTCCCCGTTCGTCGCCCGAGTGCCTCGTCACGGTCGTACAACGCGAACAGGAACGCCGCCGCGATGAAGGTCGCGAGGAAGATGTCGAGCATCGCGATCCGGGAGTGCACGAACGCGAGGAAGTCGATACACGCCAACCCTCCCGCGAAGCACGCGGCGGCCGTCGATGCCAGCAGCTTCCGCGCCAACAGATACGTCACGACCACGAAGACGACGCCGAACACGGCCGAAGCGAAGCGCCATCCGAAGGCGTCGACGCCGAAGACCCGGATCCCCAGCCCGATGAGAGCTTTGCCGAGCGGGGGGTGCTCGAGATTCAGCTCGCGGCCGACCTCGCACGTCCCGACTCGATGCACGAAGTACCAGCACGCGTCGCGGACGTAATAGACCTCGTCGAAGATGCGGCGGGACGGCGACCCCAGACGAACGATCCGGAGCGCGAACGAGATCGCCG
>DASSMG010000214.1:0-9065 GCA_035688995.1 Actinomycetota bacterium | reverse complement strand
TTCGAGGCAATGGGCGACGACGGCCTCGAGTTCGGTGCGTGTGAAGCCTTCCAGCAGAGCCGTGGTCATCGCGATCACGGGCGTCCGCGAGCGCGTGACGAGGGCATTGGGCTCTCCCTTTTCGATCACGAACAAGCGCGGCATCTCGATCCCAAGATCGCGGGCCAGCCCCGATGCCACGTTCACGAAACGAGGGAACCGTGTCTCGTCGACCGGCCGCGCGCGCGTCGACCGCAGTGCCAGAGACCCCTGCTGCATGATCCACCAGAGCGCCGCTGCGAGCGTGACGGCTCCGAGAACCAGGGCCGGCACGATGCCAAGGGGTAGCGCCACCAACGTGACGAGGACGACGACCACCACGACCGCGACGGCGGCGACCGTCCACGAACGGCGATTCTTTTCCGCCGGCGGGTAGGCGTCGACGCCCCAGTCGGCGCGCGAGGCCGTCTTCATTGGTACCCCGGTGCCGACTCGAGTTGCGTTCGGAACACCGTCGAGTAGCGCCCGAACGAACTGGTTACGTTCAACGCGCCGTTCGTCTTCACGATCGCCTCCGTGCGCGGATCGATCCACGCGGTCACGCGGCTGCGTCCGTCGAACTGTCCGTGGAACTCCGTGTCCGTCACCACCTTGAAAGCGTCGACCTCCCCGGCCCCCGTAGCGACGGGCTCGCGATCGCCGACCTCTATCGAGTAGCTCCCGGAAGTATCGGCCTTCCACGTCCCCGACCATCTGCTTCCGCTCGTCAACGGGAACCGGAGTGCCTCGACGGGAGGGTCGGGAACGTAGGTGTTCTCGAAGGAGACGCCTTCGTAACTGAAGTGGACGTACACCTTGGTGATCGAGGATCGCTCGCGGTCGAAGGTGGCCGTCGTTCGCATCACCCGGTTGCCCGACGCGTGCTGTTCCACGACGACGGTCGCCGAGTCTTCGTCGCGACGCTGATAAGAGATATCGACGGGCTGCTGCCGAGGAAGCGGACGACGGTCACAATCGGTCGCGCTGCAGAACTCCTCGGAACCCGCTTGCTCGTAGACGTAGTGCCCGGCGGCGGGATAGGCCGCCGCGGCACTCCCGGAGCCCGCGTCGCGCGACCCGCCCTGCTGCGGATCGCCCGGTCCCGAGCCGCCATGTCGCGCGCCGCCCGTTCCCCCGCGCATCGTTCCGTCGTCTCGTCCGTGGCCGCCGTCGTGGTGTCCTCGCGACGATCGAGAACCGTGGTCCATCCCGCCGTGGTCGTCGTGGTGCTCGCGGCCCCCGCCCTCGGCCACGGTCGGCGTGCCGGTACCGGTTCCGCTCGACGACGGGGTCTCGGTCCCCGAACAGGCCACCGACACGATCAGCGCGATCGCGAGGGCCGCCACGGCAGGTCTTCGCATCCCCTTCACCCGACCATTGTCATTCGTATCTGAGCGACTCGATGATCGAGCGCGTGGCGGCCACCCGGCTGGGGATGACTCCCGACACGGCCGCGACGGCGATGCCGACGACCACCGATAGAAGGACGAGCCCCCAGGGGGCCTGGTAGGGGACGCGCCAGGAGAACTGGGCCTCCATCGCCTTCGTCATGAAGAACCCCGAGACGATGCCGACGAGCGCTCCTCCGACCCCGCCGATCGCTCCGATCGACGCGGCTTCGATCAGGACCGATCTCCGCAGCTGTCGCTTCGCCATCCCGACCGCCCGTTGCAGACCCATCTCCCACCGCCGTTCGAAGACGGCCGTGAACATCGTGTTGGCGATCGTGAGGGCGGCAACGATCAGGGCCGCGAGCTGAAGCCCTTTGGCGAGCGAGAAGGTGCCCCGAACCGTTTGCAGGATCCGGCCCAGAACCTGATCTGAGGTGAGAACGCGGGCCTCGATGCCGAGACGATCGACCGCGTCTTCGAGCGCAGGGCGAACGTCGGACACCTGGACGCCGTCGTCCAACAGGATGCCGAACTCGTCGGCGGTCGCGTCGCTCCAGAGACGGCGGTAACGCCCGTAGCTCATATAGAAGGAGTCGAACGACAGAAGATCGTCGTAGGTGGCTGCGACCCCGAACGAGCGCGCTCCATGAGGTGTGGGCAAGGTGAGCGAGTCGCCCGGTCCGAGATCGCGCGTCTCCGCCGTGAAACGTGAGATGACCACATCGCCGCGACGCAGACCCTCGATGAAGCCCGTCGGATCGTCGGTCACGGCGCGCAACTGGGTCGTCGCTCCCTCCGTGATCGCCCGTCCCACCGGGATGGCGAGCAGCAATGCCTGTCGCCCGTCGAGGTCGAGCAACGCGAACCTCAACGGATACACGTACGCGACCCCCGGGACCCGGCGCAGGGCTTTGATCGCGCTCGCCTCGAGTGGCTGATCGGAGGTCACACCGCTGTAGGACGACGATGCGACGTAGACGTCGGCACCGATCAGAGCCCCCGCGGTGCGGTTCACCTCGCTCTCGTACGAAGCCAGCGCGCTTCCGACCGCGACCACGAGCCCGAGAGTGAGGACGAGAGCCGCGATGGTGAACGTGCTTCGCCCCGGGTTCTTCGCGAGCGCGTCGGTCGCGAGGCGCCCCACCGTTCCCGTCGCCCTCTTCACGGGGCGCGCCACGAGGGCAACCGCGGCGGGCACGATCACGGGCAGCAGACCGGTCACCCCGGCGAGCCCGAAGACGAGCCCCAGCGTGGCGAGCCACCGTTGGTCAGTGAACAGGAAGAAGGCCGCGAGGGACAGCGCCGCGAGCACGATGCCGACGATCCCGAGGATCAGGAGCGTGGCCGTTCGTCGCGTCCCTCCCGCGGCATGCGTCCACTCGTAGGACGCCTCGGGGCGGAGCGACTCGACCGGGGCCACCGTGAGGATCCGCCGCGCCGGGACTGCCGCGCCGGCAACGGAGACCACGATGCCCGCGGCCGCCGCGGTCACGATCGTCGAAGGAGACACGACGAGCGACGACGCCTTCGCCAGTGCGAGGAACGAATACGCGGACACGGCCTGCACGACCAGTACTTTCGCCAGAAGCGCGCCCAAACCGATACCGACGACCGACGCGACGCATCCGAGCAACGCAGCTTCGGTGAGGAATGCCCCACCGACGGTGCGACGCGAGGCTCCGAACGCGAGCAGCATCGAGATCTCGCGGCGCCGTTCCACGAGGGCCATCGACATCGTGTTGAAGACGACGAACATCGCAACGAACAGAGCCACCGTGCCGCCCATCGAGAGCAGCGTCCCGAGCGATGCGAATACGCGCTCGACACCTTCGCCTCGCTCACCCGGCGGGCCCACGGTGGCGGCTCCCCCGACCGCCCGATCGATGGCGTCACGGACCTCGGCGACGGAACGGTTCTCGTCGACCACGACGTAAACGGAATCGACCTTCCCGACCTTGCCGAAGAGCCGCTGCGCGGCGGGGAGGAACATGACTGCCACGTCGCCGCCGTTGATCGAATCCGCGAGCCCACCCGAGACGGTGCCGCCTACCGTTACGCCCTCGACACCGTTCGGGGTGACGACCGCGACGCGGTCCCCCGTTTTCACACCGAGCGCCGTGGCGAGCCCATCGCCGAGCACGATCCCTTCGAGGTCCCCACCGAGATCGAGTTGCGTGTCGGACAGGGGGCCCGAGCGCGGCGCCAGATCCGCGAACGCGGGAGTAGCTCCGACCACCAGCACGCGCCGGGAGCCCCGGAACCCGCTGACCTTGGTGGTGGAGCGCAGGACCGGGACGGCCTGGTCCACCCCCTCGACACCGGCGATGCGGTCGACGACGTCCTGCGGCAATCCGGCGGGGTCCGACGCGGCGACCTCGATCTCGGCCGCGCCGGCGAGGTCCCTGACGCTCGTGCGGAAGGAGCCGAGGAGCGTCGCGTTGATTACCGAGATCGAGAAGGTCAATGCGACGCCCGCCGCGATCCCCGCGACGGTCAGGAGAGCGCGAACGCGATGCCGTTTGATGTGACGAAGGTTCACGCGCCGAAAAACGACGAACAGCGACGTCACGGCGCGACCTCCACCACTCCATCGACGAGCCGGACCGACCGATCGGCGAACGCCGCCGCTTTGTCGTCGTGCGTGACCATCACGATCGTCTGCCCCGTCTCGGACGTGCTTCGCAAGAGCGCCAGGATGTCCCGCCCGGTCGCGGAATCGAGGTTCCCCGTCGGCTCGTCGGCGAAGACGACCGCGGGCCGGGTCACCAGCGCGCGGGCCAGAGCCACGCGCTGTTGCTCGCCCCCCGACAGCTGCGCCGGGCGATGCTCGTGGCGGTGTGCCATGCCGACGGCTTCGAGAGACTCCCCCGCACGCTCGAGGGCGTCGGGGACGCCGTCGAGCAGGAGAGGGAAGGCGGCGTTCTCGAGTGCGTTCAGCGTCGGAAGCAGGTTGAAGAACTGGAGAACGAATCCGAGTCGCCGCCGGCGCAGCACCGCGAGATCCTCCTCGGAGAGCCCCGCGACTGCAGTGCCCTCGATCCACACTTCGCCGGAATCGGGCCGATCCAACGCACCCAGGATGTGGAGGAGGGTGGACTTCCCCGACCCGGACGCGCCGGTGACGACGAGGAACTCGCCGCGGGAGACGGTGAGATCGACCCCTCGCAGCGCCCGGATCTCGTCGTCACCCTGAACGTAGGTCTTCGTGACCGAGCGCGCCTCGACCGCGACGTCCGACGTCACGGTGCACCCCGCGCCTCGTCGTAGAGCTTCTCGACGTCGCGGACGAGACGGCCCCAGTCGAAGAGCCGGGCGCGCTCCGAGCTCCTCTCGCTCATGGACCGGCGAAGCTCCTCGTCCTGGAGCACGTCGCGCAACGCGTCGGCCAACGCACGTTCGTTGTCGGGCGGGACGAGCAGCCCGGCACCGCCGGCGACGTCGCGGAAGCCGGGCAGATCGGAACAGACCAGCGGTGCACCGGCGGCCATCGCTTCGATCAGGACGATGCCGAACGATTCGCCTCCCAGTCCCGGAGCGCAGTACACGGTTGCGTTGCGATAGAGGCTCGGTAGATCGACCTCGTCGATCCGTCCGAGGAAGACCGCATCGACGCCCTGTTGGCGCGCGAGGGCTTCGGCGGCGCCGCGTTCCGGGCCGTCCCCCGCCACCACGAGCCGCACCGCCACGTCCGAGAGGCGCGCCACGGCGCGGATCAGGACGCCCAACCCCTTCCGCTTCTCGAGCCGCGATAGGAACAGCACGGTCATCGGGTCGCCGGCGTTGCGCACGGCGGGCGCCGACGCGTAGCGTTCGAAGTCGACGCCGTTCGGTGTGATCCGGAAATCTCCGGGGAAATACGCGGCCGCAAGATCGCGTGCGGCGATCGACACCGCGGTCCGTACCGCCAACCGGCGGGCCGCCCGGTTGAGAACGGGCCGCGACAGCCGGTAGGCGGTGCTCGAGGGGGCCGCGGCGTGGAACGTCCCCACCAGTGGAGCGGTCGCGTTCCACAGCGCCAGCAGAGAAGTGCTCGGGATCAAAGGCTCGTGGACGTGGATCACGTCGGGCTCCAGAGTCCGCAACGCGCGGCGCACCGCCACCGCGGTACCGGGACCGAACGCGATCGGGGCTATCGAGCCGTTCGCCGGCACGCCGATCGTCCGTCCCGCGTAGAAGACGCCGGTCTCAGGGGGCCTGTCTCCGGCGGTCGGAGCGATGACGCAAACCTCGTGGCGACCGGCGCGGAGCGCATGGGCCAGCGATCGGACGTGGGTCTGCACACCTCCGTAGCGGTCCCATGCATAGGGACACACGAGAGCGACCTTCACGACCCCGCTCGATCCGACGGCCAGAACGGTTGCATGACGTGCCACTCCTCGGGCCGCCTCGCGACGAAGCCCTCCAATCGCGTGGCGATCTCCTGCGTCACCCGCGCGACCGCTTCCTCCGTACGTTCCTCGGGGATCTCGATCGGGCCCTCGATCTCGATGCGCCACCCGAAGCGGCCGTCATCGAAGCGGATGCCGAAGACGCCGGCCACGAGGATCGGACACTTCGTCCGGAAGGCGACGGAGGCGGGACCCGCGGGGAACGGAACCTCTTCGCCGAAGAACGTGACGCGGGGACCGCGGCCTTTGAGATCGCGATCTCCGAGGATCGCCACGACCGCACCCTTCTCGACCCAATCGGCGAGCTGCTGGGTCGCTCCCGGCTGCGCAGGGACGATCGTCATGCCGAGCTTGGCTCGGTGCGCGACGAAGAAATCGAACACGCGCCGGGGACGGAGGACCTCCGCAACCGACACCAGGTGATTGCCGCGCGCACTCGCCCACGCGCCGCCGGCGTCCCAGTTTCCGAGGTGCCCGACCACGACGATCGCTCCGCCGTGGCGCTCGACGGACTCGTCGATCAATTCGCCGCCCGTCGAAAGGGCCCGCTCGAGAAAGAAGTCCTTGCCTTCCCGCACGAGCCGGAACGTCTCGAGCCAGTAACGAGCGTAGGAACGGAACGACGCGACGACGAGATCCTGCACTTCACGCGAATCGCGCGGCCGGCCCGTGATCCGGGCGAGATTGCGCTCGACCGTCCGGCGTCTCTTGCTGACGCGCGCGGCCACGCTGCCCAACGCGTGGGCGACGCCGTACACGAAACGCTCCGGAAGCCACCGAGCGATCGCGCTCCCGATAACGAAGCCGTAGTAGACGAGTTGAAGGAGAGCCCCCTCGTCCGCCGGGCGTCGGGTCCTAACCCCCACGGACTGCTTGTGCCCGCACGTGGAACAACCTTTGAAGGAAGGTGATCGCCGACGCGACGCCCACGATCACGAGCGCGGCCGGAACCAGGTTGAGGATCAGTCCCGCGATCATGACGATGGCGCGCTCGGCGCGTTCGGCAAGTCCCACCTTCGCGTCGTAGCCGAGCGCTTCGGCTCGCGCCTTCGCGTAAGAGACCATGAAGACGAGGACGAGCGTCGCAAGAGCGACCGCGGCGACCCACGGCTCGTCGCGCCCCGGGGTGTCGGGGCGAACCCCGTAGAGCCACGCGAGGGGGCCGAAGTAGAGGGCGTCGGCGATGCGGTCCGTGGTCGAGTCGAGGAACGCCCCGAACGACGAGGTGATGCCTTTCGCCTTCGCGACCGCACCGTCGAACACGTCGAAGAGGGCCGCAACGATGGCCACGAGCCCCGCCACCAGGAGGGCCCCGCGCAGGATCTCGACCGCGACGACGATCTGGATCACCACCCCCAGCAAGGTGATGGCGTTGGGCGAGATCCTCGTCTTGGCGATGAATCCCCCGACGGGACGCATCCCGCGGTCCCAATAGACACGGATCTTGGAGTCGAGCACGGCCGAATCGTAGTGGCTCGCTTACGATGACCGCCCTCAAGAACGACATGCATGAACAGGGGGATCGCCCGGTGAAGAGCTATTCCACGGAGAACATCCGCAACATCGTCCTTGTCGGCCACGGGGGCGCCGGGAAGACCTCGCTGGCCGAAGCCCTGCTGTTCCAGTCCGGCGCGACGACCCGCATGGGGAAGATCACGGACGGGAACACCGTCTGCGACTTCGACGAGGAGGAGATCCGAAAGGGGATCTCGATCTCGACCGCGCTGGCTCCCGTCGAGTGGGACGGTCACAAGATCAACGTCCTCGACGCTCCCGGTTACGCCGACTTCATCGGGGACCTGCGTGCGGCCATGCGCGTCGCCGACCTCGCCGTGTTCGTCGTGTCCGCGGTCGAAGGACTCGAGGTGCAGACCCAGGTCGCCTGGAACTTCGCCGAGCAACTCGGGTTGCCGCGCATGTTCTTCATCAACAAGGTCGATCGCGAGAACTCGTCCTTCCGGCGAACCCTCGAGCAGTTGCGCGACGCGTTCGGAAAGGGGGTCGCTCCCCTGTCTCTGCCTCTCGGACGCGAGCACGAGTTCAAAGGCATCATCTCCGTCGTCGACGTCGCGGCGTACGAATACGACCAGCAAGGGAAATCCAAAGAAGTCCCCGTACCGGAAGAGCGTCAAGCGCGCGTCGATGAGGTTCGCAGCGACCTTCTCGACTCGGTCGCCGAGAGCGACGACGACCTCCTCGAGCGTTATCTCGAAGGCGGAGAGATAAGCCGCGAGGAGATCGTCAAGGCGATCCACGAAGGGGTCGACGACGCCACGATGTTCCCCGTCGTCGTCGGTTCCGCCACGCATCTCATCGGTGTCGACCGACTCGCCGACGTCATCGTCAGCGCGGGCCCGTCACCCCTCGACCGCCCACCGGTCGAAGGCGAAGACGGCACCGTTCGCGAATCGAAGCCGGACGCCCCCTTGGCGGCGCTCGTGTTCAAGACGATGACCGACCCCTACGTCGGGCACCTCAGCTTCTTCCGCGTCTATTCCGGCACGCTCAAGGGCGACTCGACGATCCACAATGCGTCCAAGAAGCAGGACGAACGCATCGCTCACGTCTTCACGATGCGCGGCAAGACGCAGGAGCAACTCAACGAGATCGTCGCCGGCGACATCGGCGCGGTCGCGAAGCTCGCCCACACGACGACGGGCGACACGATCGCGGACAAGTCCTCCCCCGTCGTCTTCCCCGCGATCGAGCCGCCCGAGCCGCTGCTGCCGAAGGCCATCGTCCCGAAGACCAAGGGTGACGAGGACAAGCTCATGATCGGTCTTCAGCGCATCATCGAAGAGGACCCTGCGCTGAAGTTGGAGCGCAACGACGAGACCCACCAGACGATCCTGTGGGGCATGGGCGACGCGCATCTCGACGTCGCGCTCGAGAAGCTCAAGCGGAAGTTCTCGGTCGAGGTCGGGGACGCTCCGTTCAAGGTTCCCTATCGCTCGACCCTGCGCGGTACGGCAGACGTGCTCGGCCGTCACGTGAAGCAGTCCGGTGGTCACGGGCAGTACGGGGTCTGCAACATCCGCGTCGCTCCGCTCCCCCGCGGTGAAGGCTTCGTGTTCGACGACAAGATCTTCGGCGGGGCGATCCCGAACCAGTTCATCCCGTCGGTCGAGAAGGGCGTCCGCGCCGCCATGGAGCAAGGGGTCGGCACGGGCTTCCCGATGATCGACCTGAAGGTCGAGCTCTACGACGGCAAGTACCACACCGTCGACTCGTCCGACATGGCGTTCCAGCTCGCCGGCAAGGAAGCAAT
>DASSMG010000213.1:0-7301 GCA_035688995.1 Actinomycetota bacterium | reverse complement strand
CTTCAGTACGAAACCGGCGGCTCCGGCCATGATCGAGTTGAAGAGCGCCTCGTCGTCGGAGAACGACGTCAGCATGATGACCTGGATGTCGGAATCCCGGGCTCGTATCTCGCGGCACGCCTCGACCCCCGATCCGTCGGGCATCCGGACGTCCATCACTACCACTTGGGGTTTGTAGGTGAGCGCCACCTCGATCGCCTTGGTACCCGAATCGGCCTCGGCGATGACCTCGAGGTCGTCTTCCGCCTCGAGGAGCGACCTGAGCCCCTGTCGGACCACTTCGTGATCGTCGACCAGCATCACCTTGAGCGTGTCAGTCACCACTGCCTCCGAGTTCGGGGACGGTAAGTATGTGGTTCATGCCCCGAGGAACGCGGGGTTCGATTCGCAACGTGCCCTGCAACCGCTCGGCTCGGTCCCTGATGTTCTTGAGCCCCCGTCCCCGGCTCGGCAGGTCCGGATCGAAGCCCACGCCGTCGTCCGAGATGGCAAGCGTAAGTCCGTTGCCATCCAGTCGGCACGACACCTCGACGTGCGAGGCCTGTCCGTGACGAGCGATGTTCGACAGGACCTCACGCAGAAGCTGGATCGTGTGGATCTTGGTCGTCTCGTCGAGATCCCCACAGGCCTCGTCCACCGAGACGTCCGTCGTGACGAGAGCGTTGACCTCGAGATCTTTGGCGAGCTCGTGGACCGCAGCGACGAAACCCTTCTCCTCCACGAGCTTGGGCTGGAGCTCGAAGATGTAGCTACGCACGTCCCGCACGACGTTGTCCAGCTCGGCGATGGCATCGTCGACCCGCTCGCGGGCCAGCGGCGGGTTCTTCTCGAGAAGCGACAGCGACCCCTGCAGCGACAGTCCCACGGAGTAGATGGACTGGATGACACCATCGTGCAGGTCTTTCGAGATCCGCTCGCGCTCCTCGAGGATCGCCAGGTCGCGAACGAGATTGCGGAGGCGATCGTTCTCGAGTGCGATCGCCGCCTGGTTCGCGACTACCTGGAGGATCATGAGGTCGCTCTCGTCGAAGACGTCCGAATCGGGGTCGTAGACCGCCATGGCCCCGATGCCGCGTTCGGCGATCATCAACGGGGCGAAGGCTCCGGCCTTGCGGGCGCCGAGCCGGGCGACGGTGGCGGAATGGACCTCCTCATCGGCTCCGAGGTCGTCGACCGTTTCGGCGGTCAGCCGATCGATGACGGCGTGGGCCTTGGACGTGCCGGCGGGCAGCCGGACCCCGATCAGATCCCGGTCCGCTCCCTCGGCCTCTCGAACGATGAGGTCGCCGGTCTCCGGGTCGAGCAGTAGCAGGGTCGCGACCCGAGCGCCAGTCAGCTTGCGAGCCTCCTCCACCGCGGTCCTGAGGAGTTGATCGCGATCGTGCGCGCTGATGATCAATTCCCCAAGCCGTTCGACCGAAGCCAGCTCTGAGATCCGCTGCGTCAGTTCCTCGTTGCGGTCGCGGATCTCTTCGTAGAGACGGGCGTTCTCCACCGCGGCCCCGGCCTGCGCGGCCAGGGTCATCGCCATCCGTTCGTCGTCCTTGGTGAAATCGAGCCCGTCGTGTTTCTCGGTCAGGTAGAGGCGTCCGAAGACGTGACCTCTGACGACGATCGGGACCCCGAGGAAGGAATGCATCGGGGGGTGGTTGGCGGGAAAGCCGTAAGACCGGGGGTGGTCGGAGATGTCGTGGAGCCGGAGAGGTTTCCCCTCCTCGATCAGGACTCCCAGAACGCCGCGGCCGTGCGGCAGGTCGCCGATCTCGTCGGCCTGCGCCCGGTCGATGCCGGAGAAGATGAATTCGGCGAGACCCCCGCCCTCACGCACGACGCCCACGGCGGCGTACCTCGCCCCGATCACCTCACGGGCAAGGTCGGCCACCCGCTGCAGCAAGGAATCGAGATCGAGATCGGCCGCAAGGGAAAGGCCGGCGTCGACCAACGCCGAAAGGCGCCTATCCGGAGTACTCACCCCGCAATCCTAGAGGCGAGCCCCCCGCCTCCAGCGGCAGTACGGGCGTGTTGTCAGGCGCTTACGGCACTCCGCCGGGCGGTGGCGTGAATGATGTCGCGCATCGAGATCATGCTGATGGGGTCGTCCCCGTCGAGAACCACCAGGTGGCGCACGCCGAATTCGTCCATCTTGGCCGCCGCCCGCCGCAACGACGACCCTGCGGAGATCACCAGAGGCGACGCGGTCATGTACTCACCGACCTCGACCTCGTCGAGATCGGCCTCGTCCGCGATCGCCCGAGCGAGGTCCCTCTCGCTGAAGACGCCCACCATCCCCCGGGCCCCGAACACCACCACGGCCCCCACTTCTTCTTCCGATAGTGCTTGCGCCGCGTGGCGGAGGGACGAGCCTTCCTCGAGGGTCACTAGACGGGAATTGGCAACCTCTCCGACCTTCATCGTGAGCTCCCTTCGTAATGAGGTGTCCCGGTGCGTTCGGTTCCATCCGTTTCCGCCGCCCAGCGCAAGAGGTGAAGTGCCTCGCTTCGCGTGTGCCCGACCGTGACCGCGGTAGACGGCCACGCCTGATCGCCGGGGCCACACAACATGACGAAGAGCCGCGGGTGGCTCCGGGCCAGCGACGCCGCGTAATCGGAAGCGGTCAGCGCGAACCAGTGGTGCCGGAAGACACCGTCCGCCGGTGCATCGACGATCGCGGCGTCCACATGCCCGGCGAGCGGGCAACTGCCCGAGTCCAGCAGGTCACAAGGTGACTGTGCCGGGCCCATGCAGGCGACCACGTGGACCCCCGCCGGCCGCAAGGCCTCCTGCGCGGCCACGAGGAATCCCGCGTCTTCCGACACGACGAGGACCCGCAGGCGCGGCGTCTCCCGCGCGGGGAGCGACGGGATGCGCACCTACGCCTCCTTCACGAGGGGGCCGTTGGCCCACGGGTCGCGGACGTGCGGGAGAGGTGCGATCTTCGTGTCGTCCCGCTCGAAGCCCATGTGGTCGCGAACCCCGACGACCCCCGGGACCTGCGTTGCGAGCCGAACGATGATGTCGTGCGACGTCCTGCGTGGCGTCGATCCCCGTAGCGTGACCTCGCCGTCCTCGACCTGGACCCTGACGTCTTCGATCTCGTCGATACCCAGCACGTCGATGGCGGTCACGACCTCGGCGCGGATCTGCGCGTCGTCGCGCGCCATCACCTTGATCAGGTCGGCGCGCGACACGATGCCGACGAGATAGCCGTCGGGGTCCGTGACCGGCAAGCGCTTCACGCCGTGGCGCTCCATCAAGCGAGCGGCCTCCCAGACGGTCGCCTCGGGAGCCACCGTGACCACGAACGAGCTCATGATGCTCATCACCCTGACGTTCTGGTCGTCGTGGAAGCGAGCGCGGGGCGTGGCCACGACCTTCACGACGTCGAGTACCGAAGGCCCCTTCTCGACGGCGGCCGGCTCCACGGCCATCCTCATCAGATCGGCCTCCGAGAGGATCCCGACCACTTTCCCTTCCTTGACCACGGGCGCGCCGCTGATGTCGTTCTGCACCAGGCGTTGCGCGGCCTCGTGCACGGTGTCGTCCGGGTACAGCTTGACGACGAGATTCGTCATCACGTCTCCGACTTTGAGTTGGTTCATCAGCGACTCCTATCCAGGTTCCGATCTGGTCATCCGACGGTCCCAGCGTCACCCCTTGCGGGAGCGCGAGATAGGGCCATCCGGACCGTTCGGAGGGGCCGAAGGCCCCCAGTCACACGGTCCGTGGGACCTTTCCGGTCAGCGAGCACACGAAGCGCATCGCCTTGTGGCCCGGGTCGGCGGTGGGAGCGAACATGCAGGGGCACCCTCCGTCGATCACCGTGATGCCGTGGTCGCGGCCGTACTTGGTGGCGGCGTCCGAGACGCTGCCCTCGCCGAACGCGCGGTGCATCCAGACCGAGTGGATGCCGAGCTCGGCGCACTCCTCCATCGTCGCGGCCGCATGCTCCGGAGCGGTGGCGATGACGACGGCGTCGACACCCCCGGGGATCGCGTGGAGATCGTGATAGGCGTGGTCGCCCTCGACCTCGTCGGTGTTCGGGTTCACCGCGAAGACCTGGTAGCCGCGGTCACGTAGCCGGCGGTAGACCACGTTGCCGCCGTGGCTCCCCGGCGTCCGGGACACCCCGGTGACCGCGACCCGCTTGTTATCGAGGAACGAGGTCGCCGCTTCCTTGATCGTTGCCATGGTTCACCTCCGTCTCGTTGGTCCTTCGTCGTCCGCGTTCGGAAGGCCTCGATCAGCGTGCTCCCGAACGTCGATCGATCCCAGAGCCGTTCGGCCCGCGACCTGAGGGAGGTTGTGCCCGCAACCGGGACCTTGACCTTTCGACCCCGCGCTCGGTGCCGTTCGGCCCTATCGGCGCCCGCTTCGCTTTGCGACGCTCCGGTCGCGACGGTACGAGGAGGAGGGGCTCGATGGGCGGGAACCGGAAACGCATGATGCTGCTCGTCGCAACGACCAGACGAGCCGAGGCCCTCGAGCAAGAGATGACGCGGCGAGGCTGGCTCGTGGCTCCCTGCGGGGGCCCGGGACCGGGGTGCCCGGCGGTGGCACGCGGCGGATGCACACTGCGCGACCGGGCCGACGCGGCGGTCGTCTACCTCGGCAAGACGAACCCGCCGGGGTCACTGCTGCCGATGATCCGATGTGCATCGGGCGGCGACACCCCGTGGGTCCTGGCCATCGAAGGGCGCGACCATCCCCCCGCCGAGTTCGAGGGCGGTACGACCGTCGGCGCACTCACCGACGCCGGCGTCATCGCCGACACGATCGAATGTCTCGCCTCCGAGACCTAAAGAAGCGTTAGGCAAGTACGCCGTCTTGGCGCGCCGTGACAGTCAATGTCTCGCCGCCGAGACCTAAAGAAGGGTTAGCCGAGGAACGCGTTCGGTGCGGTGAACGGTTCCGGTCGCGCCGAACCGTGAGCCCCGACGACGATGGCCGGCTCGCCGAGATCGATCCGACGCGCAGCGGCGGGGTGCGCGATCGCCCGCAGGATGTCCCCCCGGGTCACGATCCCCACGAGGCGATCGCCATGGACGATCGGGATCCGGTTGATGCCGTTGAGGACCATCGCCTCGGCGAGGTCGGCGAGGGACGTCTCCGGGGTCGCGGTCAACGGCGGTGTCGTCATGATGTCGCGGGCCTTGGTCGCCCCCGGAACGTGCGCGGTGCGACGCAAGAACGGTCCCGATCCCCGGCGGATGGCGAGGCGGACCAGGGACCCTCCAAGGGCGTGCGCCACGTCCCGCTCCGAGATGACGCCGACAAGGGTTTGGGATCCGTCGACGACCGGCATCCCCGATATCTCACGATCGCTGAGGATCTCGGCGATCTCTTCGATGAAGGCCTCTTGATCGCACACGACGCCGGGGCACGTCATCACGTCCGCGGCGCAGAGCCCGTCTCCCGCGATGTGCGGGAGCTCGTCGAGGATCCCACCCGTTCGAGCGTCGACCGGAAGGTTCAGGTCTCTCAGGGAAACGATCCGATAGTCCCCGTACTCGCGGACCACGAGATGGCGAACCCGCGCGCGGCGCATCCGCTCGGCGGCGACGTCACCCGAAACCGGCCCTTCGATCACGACCGGGAAGTCGTTGACGACTTCGCTCATCCTCGTCGTCTCGAGGTCGGTCCCGACGGCGACCAGCTGGGTCAGGTCGCGTTCGGTGAAGATCCCGGCGAAACGCTTCTGCCGATCGAGGACTCCGACCGCTCCGATGCCGGAGTCCGTCATCAACCGCGCCGCTTCGCAGACCGACGCGTCGTCCCTGATCGAGATCATGGGCTTGGTGACGAGCTGCTGATCCACGGGGGCCTCCTCGCGCGCGCGGGCTTTCGATCAGCCTCGAACGAGTCGGGGCGACGCCGTAGGGCCGAACGGCTCGAAAACGGCGGTACGCGTGGCTCGTTCGCGTCATCGGGGTCCGGCTATGGTCGGCGCATGGACGCCTACCCGGCCTTCCGCGCCGTCGACGTGTCGCTCCGCGACGGGTCCACCGTTCGGATACGACCGGTGCGGCCCGACGACGGCCCTGCAGTGCTCGATCTCTTCGATCGGTTGTCCCCCGATGCGCTGAGGATGCGCTTCCACGGGCTCCATCGCCTCACCGCCGAAGAGGTCCAACGCTTCACCTCGGTCGATTACGACCGGACCTTCGGCCTCGTCGCCGAGACCGCGGCGGGGCGATCGGGCGTCATCGCCCTCGCGAACTACGTCGCCGTTTCCGACAGGCACGCGGAGATCGGCATCGCGGTGGACGACGAGCACGCGGGCCGAGGGATCGGCTCGATCATGATCGAGCACCTCGGTGAGGCCGCCGACGCCGCCGGCATCTCGGTGTTCGAAGCCGAGGTCCTCACCTCGAACGCGGCGATGCTCGAGGTTCTGCGCCAGATGCGGCTTCCGGTCGAGCAGAGCGTTGCCAGCGGCGTCGTTCACTTTGAGTTCCCGACTTCGCCGACCCCGGAAGCCGTGGAGGCATTCGAGCTACGCGAAGGGATCGCGGCCGCGGCCGCGGTTGCGCGTTTCTTCACGCCTCGCTCGGTCGCCGTGCTCGGCGCGTCGCGACGGCGCGGCACGATCGGCGGCGAGCTCTTCCACAACATCCTCGAGATGGGATTCGAGGGACCCGTCTACCCCATCAATCCGAGCGCGGATGTCGTCCAATCGGTCGCGGCGTATCGCACCCTCGACGACATCCCCGGGCCCGTCGATCTCGCGGTGATCGTCGTCCCCGCAGTGCACGTCCTCGAGGCCGCGCGTGCGTGCGGAGCCAAAGGCGTCGGAGCGCTGCTGATCATCAGCTCCGGCTTCTCGGAGATCGGCGCCGAAGGCCGCGAGCTACAACGCGAGTTGCTGTCGATCGCGCGCGGGCACGGGATGAGGATCGTCGGGCCGAACTGCATGGGTTTGATCAACGCGGACCCCACGGTCAGCCTCAACGCTACCTTCTCGCCCATCTATCCGGACAGTGGTCGACTCGCGTTCTCGTCGCAATCCGGCGCCCTGGGCATCGCGGTGATCGATCGCGCCCGCCAACTAGGCCTCGGCATGTCGACCTTCGTTTCGGTCGGCAACAAAGCCGACATCTCGGGTAACGACCTGCTCCAGTATTGGGAGCAGGACGACGGCACCGACGTGATCCTCCTGTACCTCGAGTCGTTCGGAAACCCACGGAAGTTCGCTCGAATCGCGCGGCGCGTGTCGAAGAACAAGCCGATCGTCGCGGTGAAGAGTGGACGGTCGACCGCCGGGGCTCGCGCTGCGGCGTCGCACACCGGGAGCTTCGCGGCCG
>DASSMG010000212.1:0-5804 GCA_035688995.1 Actinomycetota bacterium | reverse complement strand
CGATCCCCGAGGGGTCGACGCTGCTTCTCCTCGGAGACCTCCTCAATCTCCTCGACTACACCACGATGACCGGGATCCTCACCGAGGTCTTCTCGATCGAGGACGTGAAGACCGTCGCCGACCTTCGGGCACAAGGTCGGGTCAAGGAGGCGCGAGCGATGATGCACGCGCGCTCCGCAGGGCGCGAGGAAGAGATCCGGATGGAGATCGGCCGCCGCGTGCTCGAGCAGTACGACGCTGTGTTCCAGGCGCTTCCCGACCCGACCTATCTGATCCTCGGCAACGTCGACAACCCGGCGATCGCAGCGAACTTCATCGAAGCGACCCCTGCGGTGCGTCACGTCGACGGTGAGGTCATCACCATCGACGGCGAGAGATTCGGTTTCGTCGGGGGTGCGTTGCCGTCCCCTCTGAACGTTCCCGGCGAGATCTCGGAGGACGAGATGGCCCGCAAGGTCTCGTCACTCGGAGAGGTCGACGTACTGTGTAGCCACATCCCACCGGCGATACCCGAGCTCTGTTACGACTCTCTCGCGGGTCACGCCGAACGAGGCAGCGAGGACATCCTGCGTTACATCGAAGACGTGCAGCCGCGCCGGGCGTACTTCGGTCACGTGCACCAGCCGATGGTTTCGACGATCTACGTCGGCAACACGCTGTGTGTCAACGTGGGGTACTTCCGGGCGACGAAGATCCCGTTCCCGCACTCGATCGACGGGAGGTAATGCGATGGCAGACAGCGTCAAGGACACGATCGACGTCGCGGCGACGACGGACGAGATATTCGGAGTTCTCACGGACTTCGAGGCGTACCCGGACTGGAACCCGAACATCAAGGCCGTGAAGATCGAGGAGACCGACGACGACGGTCTTGCAACGAAGGTGTGGTTCGAGGTCGACGCCAAGGTGAAGACCGTTCGTTACACGCTCGGCTACGACTACTCGAGCGCCCCCGAGTCGTTCTCCTGGGACCTGATCGACGGCGACGTGAAGGCGCTGAGCGGTTCGTACGCATTCGACGAGTTCGACGACGTGACCGAGGTCGAGTACGAGACGACCATCGATCCGGGATTCCCGATGCCTGGCTTCCTCAAGCGTCAGGCGGAGAAACAGATCGTGAAGGGTGCGCTCCAGGACCTCAAGAAGAGGGTCGAGAGCAGCCGCTGATGCGGGTCATCCTGTTCACGGGGAAGGGCGGGGTCGGCAAGACCACGGTTGCCTCGGCGACCGCGCTCCAGATAGCGAGCTCCGGTCGCAAGACCTTGATCATGTCCACCGACCCGGCGCATTCCGTGGCGGACGCGCTCGGGGTCGAGTTGACGTCCGAACCCACCGAGGTCGTGCCGAACCTGTGGGCCGAACAGATCGACCCGCAGCAACGACTCGAGGAGAACTGGCGCGACATCCAGCGCCATGCCATCGCGGTCCTGCAATGGGCCGGGATCGACGAGATCGAAGCCGAGGAGCTGTCGGTGATCCCCGGCCTCGACGAGCTCTTCTCGCTCGCGGACGTGAAACGGCATCACGACGAAGGCCCCTACGACTGCGTTGTGGTCGATTGTGCGCCGACCGGCGAGACCCTCCGACTCCTGTCGCTACCCGACATCCTCCAGTGGTACATGGAGCGCATCTTTCCCGTGGAACGCCGAGTGATGGGCGCTCTACGTCCCGTCGCGCGTCGGGTGACGAATCTGCCACTGCCGGACGATTCCGTCTACGGAGCGGTGAGGAAGTTCTACGACCGGCTCGACGGGGTCCGCAAGGTGCTCACCGACGGAGCGACGACATCGATCCGCCTCGTCGTCAACCCGGAAAAGATGGTTATCGCCGAGGCGAAGCGCACCTACACGTATCTCAACCTGTTCGGCTACCGCATCGACGCAGTCATCGCCAACCGCCTCTTGCCCGAGAACGTCACCGACCCCTATTTCGACAGGTGGAAAGACCTCCAGAAGGAACACCTCGGCACGATCGACGACGCGTTCAGCCCGCTTCCGATCCTGACCGCGCGATTGCATGAACAAGAGCTCGTCGGGCCCGACCTGCTCGCCCCACTCGGCGAGGAGCTCTATGAGGGGAGCGATCCGGCCGGCGTTCTCTTCGACTCCGATCCGATGAGCATCGTCAAGCGTGGCTCGGCTTACCTGATGACGCTCCGTCTGCCCTTCGCACGCAAGGATGCGCTGGAACTCAGCTCCAAAGCCGATGAGTTGTTCGTGAAAGTGGGTCCCTACCGCCGCACTATCATGCTCCCGAAGATGCTCGCCGCCCGTGCGGTGACCTCGGCCCAGCTCGTCGACGACCGTCTCGAGCTGGTCTTCGACCGTGAGGAGCCCGATGTCCGACGATGAAAGAGCCGCTCGTTACAGCGATCTCTTCGGCGCGCATCACGAGCACACCTCCGACTGCGCCTACTGCCCGATCTGCACCGCGATAGCGGCGGTGCGCAAGACGAACCCAGAGGTCCTCGACCATCTAGCTTCGGCCGCGCGAGAGTTGATGATCGCCGCCGGGATGTTCCTCGAGGAAGCCGGACACCTCGTCGGTAAGCCGCAACCGGCCGACGGAGAAGAAGACGGTGCCGGAAAGGTTCGCCGGATCGACGTCGTCTAGCCCGTGACCGTTCGATCGGCCGCCATCGGTGTCGATGTCGGCGGCACCACCGTCAAAGCGGGCCTCGTCGATATGTCGGGGGCGGTCGTCGACCGTCTCGAACAGCCGACCGAGCACCACGCCGCGACCAAGAGCACCATCGAGATCTCCGAGGCGATGGTGGAGCGCGCCCAGGAGCTCGGTTACGTCCCGGTGGCCGTCGGTATCGGTGCGGCGGGGTTCGTGGACGTCCGCAAGGGATCGATCACGTTCTCGCCGAACCTCGTTTACGACGACCCCGACGTCGCCGACGCGGTGGCGGCGCGCCTGAACATCCCTGTGATGGTCGAGAACGATGCGAACGCAGCGGCCTGGGGCGAGCGCACCGCCGGCGCCGGCAAGGACGCGCTGAACATGGCATTCATCATCCTCGGCACCGGTCTCGGAAGCGGCTTCGTCGTGAACGGGAGGCTCGTTCGAGGTGCCACCGGAGCGGGGGCCGAGTTCGGTCACACCGTGGTCGATCCCGACGGGCCTTCGTGCAATTGCGGGCTGCGCGGGTGCATCGAGCAGTTCGCATCAGGGCAGGCGATCGCCCGCATGGGCCGTGCGGCCGCCGCCAAGGATCCGTCCACCTCGATGCTCTCGTTCGCAGCGTCGGCGGATGCGATCACCTCTCTGGATGTGGGGCGCGCCGCACGCGAGATGGACGAGACCGCGCGCGACGTGTTGCGTCGCTCCGGCCGGATGCTCGGCATCGCGCTGTCGAACGTCGTGAACATCTTCGATCCGGAGGTCATCGTTCTTTCCGGCCGCGTCACTGAAGCCGGCGAACCTTTCCTCGGCCCCGCGCGCGACCAGCTCGCCGAGATGACCACGGCTCAGCGGAGGCGCCCGGTGAGCTTGCGGCTCGGCAAACTCGGACGCGACGCAGGAATAGTCGGTTCCGCCGCGCTGGCGATCGACGAGCTGAGTCGTGGGGGAGCGGACCGCGACCCGAACCGGGGGACATCGTGAGCATCGAACCGAAGGACGGCGTAGTGGATCTCAGCGAGGACCGCAAGACGAAGCTGAAGGAATATGCGTTGCTCGCTCCGCGCATCCTCAAGCTGCTGTGGCGCCTCGCGCGCGATCGGCGCGTGTCGCCTAGAAGCAAAGCGATCCTGTTCGTGCTGCTCGGTTACATCGTGAGCCCGGTCGATCTGATCCCGGACTTCATCCCTGGGCTCGGCCAGGTCGACGATCTGATCCTCGTCGCGTTCGCACTCGATCACATGCTGAACCGGGTCCCCGAGGAGATCGTCCGCGAGCATTGGGACGGCGACGAGGACGTGCTCGAGATCGTGCGCGAGGTCCTCGACATCACCACGGCTTTCGTTCCGGGCTGGCTCAAGAAGCGTTTCTCCGCCAGCTGATCGCGACGCGATGACAGGCGCCGGGGCGGTGCTGACGCTCGTTCTCGTCGAGTGGACCGGCGGGTTGCTGCTGGCCGCGGGCTGGACGGAGTCGTGGAACGTCGTGACCCGCGGTCACTTCCGGATCATCGCGTGGACCGCCATCGCTCTCGGGATCGGCGCCTTCTTCTCCTTCCGGGCGACGGGGGCGGCATCGGGAACGATCGCGATCGTGGCTCTCATCGCCTTCGCGGTGCTGTTCCTTGCGGCGCAGTACGTTCGGTCGGATCAGGTGGGTCACGTGATCGGTGTCGCCGGCGGCATCGTCGGAGCCGTCGCCCTGGCCATCCTCGGGAGCCTGTCCGACGTGTGGGACCCGTGGCTGATCTCGGTCGGTTTGATCGTCGGAATGCTGCTCGTCGGGGGGGTGGGCAACGGGATGTTGCTCGGGCACTGGTACCTGAACCAGCCGGGGCTCAAGCCGTTCGCTCTGGAGCGGCTTACGAACCTCACTCTCGTCGCGGTCGTGCTCTCGACCGTGTTCGGCCTCGTCTGCTACGGGCCGCTCACCAGCGCTCGTACCGAAGGAGCCGTGCTCGGTCTTCCCGGTTTCGGCGAGTCCTTCTCATTCGCCTTCTACGTCGCGTGGCTCGTGATCCTCGCTTTCACCGGAGGCGTCGTATGGGCGGCGCGGCGTTGCGTGAAGATCCGCTCGATCCAATCTGCGACGGGGTTGTTCTACGTGGCGCTGCTGACCGCCGGGGTTGCCGAGTTCCTCGTGCGCTACCTGATGGTGAACGCATGAACGAGGTGCTGGTCGGTGCGACGCTGCCGCAGTTCACCGACGACCCGGATCGGTTCATCGAGGTAGCGCGCCGCGCCGAGGAATGCGGGCTCGACTCGATCTGGGTGTTCGATCACATCTGGCCGTTGACCGGCGGCCGGGAGCGTCCGGTGATCGAGTGCTTCACCGCGCTCGCATGGATCGCAGCCGAGACCACCACCATCCGGATCGGAACGCTGGTAGCGAGGTCGTCGCTGCGGCATCCCGCGCTCCTGGCCAAAGAAGCGGCGACCGTCGCTGCGATCGCACCGGGCCGTGTGACGATCGCGATCGGTAGCGGTGACGAAGCGAGCCGGCCGGAGAACGAGGCCTACGGCATCCCCTACGTGGAGGCCGAGGATCGCATCGGGCAACTGGCATCCACGGTCCGCGTGGTCCACGGGTATCTCGGTGGTTCGTCCCTCGATCATCACGACGACTTCGCATCGATCTCGGGGTTGCCGCCGAGCCCGGTGGTCGACCCGCCGGCGCGCGTCTGGGTGGGGGGTCGCTCCGACGACGTGCTCGAGGTTGCGGGGACCGTTGCCGACGGATGGAACGGTTGGGCGGGGACCCCAAGACGGTTCGCCCAGGACGCCGCCACGGTCGCCGGCTACGCAGGCGACCGCCCGGTGGAGCTCAGCTGGGGCGGTCTCGTGACGCTGGCTCGCAGCGACGATGCCGCCAGGGAGCGCTTCGGAGACCGCAGCGCCAAGGGTTGGATCGTGGGCGGCCCGGGGACCGTTGCGGGGGCCCTGGGGCGGTTCGTCGAAGCCGGTGCCCGCCACGTCATCGTGACCGTCCCCGACCCGAGCCTCCCAGACGTGTTCGAGACGCTCGCGGGGGAGGTCGCTCCGGCGCTTGCGTGATATACCCCCGGGGGGTATACTCCAAGGCATGACGACCACCGAGCAGGACACCATCAGAGAGACCTTCGAGGTGCGGGGCATGACCTGTGCCTCCTGCGCCGCGCGCGTCCAGAAGGCGCTTGCCAC